>NZ_JBIQOC010000108.1:0-11724 GCF_044130295.1 Acinetobacter uliginosus
GAAACACCTAATGTTTTAGCTGCAACGCTAATGCTTACATATTTACTCATGTTGTATATAATAGTATAGAAATAAGTAGATTTCAATTAGTAGTTACAAACCCTGTATAGAAAATTTTCCTTGTGGTTTTTTGGGAATGTTCAGCAACCTATAGTGCTGGAGCACTCGGCATTCGATCATACAATCTCAAAGATGTGCTCTGGGAAATGACCGAAAGGAAGCCGTCAGCAAGCTATCTATCCCTGTTTTGCTCATAAGAGAGAATAATTGTTAACCCGTTGACAGGGTACTCAGCAGTTAAAATCCGCAGATGGACAGTAGCGGGATTTAATCCGCAAAGGGCAGCATAGCCATGTATGCAAATGATGCAAAGCGATGTTTATCCCAAGCCGCCATAAAAAAACAAGGGCCGAAGCCCTTGTTACTTGATTTTCCACGGCCTTTAATTATAAGCACGTTCGTTATGATCACTGACATCCAGGCCTTGTTGTTCCTGTTCTGCCGTGACACGTAGCCCCACGGTTTTATCAATGATTTTCAGCAAGATCCAGCTCAAGATGCCGACATAGGCAAAGGTCATCGCAATACTGGCCAGTTGTGCCAAGAATTGCGGGAGCAGGGAAATGCCTTCAACATTGCCGCCCAACTCCGGAATACAGAAAATACCGGTCAGCAGGCAGCCAACCATACCGCCAATGCCATGTAATGAAAATACATCCAGCGCGTCGTCTACGCCGAGCTTTTTCTTTAGTATCATAATCGCGTAATAGCTGGCCATACTGGTGAGCAGGCCAATCACAATTGCACCAAAAGGGCCAACATAAGCGGCCGCCGGGGTAATGCCCACCAAGCCGCCAATGGCACCTGAAGCCAGACCAAAGGCTGTGACATGGCCGGAATACATTTTTTCAGCAAACATCCAGCCGACAATACCACCGCAGGTTGCCAGCATGGTGGTCATCAAAATCAGTGCGGCTGAAGAATTGATGGCCAGAGCCGAACCCACGTTAAAACCGAACCAGCCGGCCCAGAGCAATGCTGCGCCAATCATCACAAATACTACATTGTGCGGCGGCATCGGCGTAGCAGGCCAGCCTTTACGTTTGCCCACCACTATGGCACCAACAAATGCCGTGACCCCGGCGGCAATATGTACCGCAGTACCGCCGGCAAAGTCCAATACTCCCCAGTTATGGAATAATGCACCTTTGCCGCCCCATACCATATGCGCCATTGGGCCATAGACCAGCACTATCCACAGAGATGAAAAAATAACCGTTGCCCGGAATTTCATTCTTTCCGCAAAGCCACCCAGTGCAATACACGGCGTTATCATGGCAAAGGTCATCAGGAACACAATCAAGATATATTCAGGAATGCCACCTGCCAGACTTTCTGCGGTGATGCCCTGCAGCATCAGTTTATCCAGGCCACCGACAATGCTGTTCAGGTTATAAACGCCCTCTTGCATATTAGTGGTATCGGTTGCCAGGCTATATACCCCGGCCACCCATAAAATGCCGACAATCCCGGCAATCGCAAAAAACTGGGTAAATAAAGACAGGATATTTTTGGCGCGGACCATACCGCCATAAAACAGCGCAAGTCCTGGAATAAACATCAGCAGGACAATAACAATAGAAACCATGAGCCATACAGTGGCAGGTCCATCAATCGTTCCCTCAGCGGCAAAAACTGCGCTAGGCGACAGCAGTACACTCAGCATGAGTAACTTCTTCACATTGTTCATTATCATGAATTGCTCCTGAATCTCATGAATATGGATTTACATTAGCTTGACCATTTTTTGGTGGGAATTGGTATTACTAAAGGGAATATTTCTTTCATGATTCAAGATGCAATTCTTATACCACTAGTCTGTAATTAATAATTATTTTATTATTTTTCAAGTATATATTTTTACTTAATTTACAGTTAAACGATCTATCATAATCATTTTCAAGCTAGGGCGTCTATATCTCAAAAGAAGTAACCCTTTAGCCATGGTCAGCTGTTTTCACCCCGGAAAAGCAGATGGAAACTGCCAGTCTCGGCATTGTACTTGCAAAAATAAAAGCAAATGCCCTGAAGCATTTGCTTGGTGAAGTTGAAGAATTTTAAATGGACTAAAATGAAATTTTAATTTATCAGTTGAAAGCTGGCCGTGGCGTTAATTGTTATATGCACGTTCGTTGTGATCGCTGACATCTAGACCGCGCTCTTCCTGTTCCGGGGTTACACGTAAACCGATGGTCTTATCGACGAACTTCATAATCAGCCAGGTCAGCACGCCACAATAAATTACGGTGAGTACAATACTGCCTGCCTGTGCAGCCAACTGGTTCAGCAGGGAAATGT
Organism: Acinetobacter uliginosus; assembly: GCF_044130295.1. NCBI lineage: Bacteria > Pseudomonadati > Pseudomonadota > Gammaproteobacteria > Moraxellales > Moraxellaceae > Acinetobacter > Acinetobacter uliginosus. The sequence continues at coordinate 2,359 of NZ_JBIQOC010000108.1, forward strand.
CGGCCACTTTGCCGCCCAGTTGCGGGATGCAGAAAATACCGGTAAGCATACAGCCGACCATGCCGCCTATGCCATGCAGAGCAAAGACATCCAGGGCATCATCAATCCCCATTTTATGCTTCAGCTTGGTCACGGCATAAAAACAGCAGATGGCGGTGATAAAGCCGATCGCCAACGCACCAAAAGGTCCGACATAAGCTGCTGCAGGGGTAATGCCCACCAATCCGCCAATCGCACCTGAAGCCAGGCCCAAAGCCGTGACATGATGGGTATGCATTTTTTCAATCACCATCCAGCCTAAGATGCCGCCGCAGGTCGCCACCATAGTGGTCATCATGGCAATGGTGGCCGATGCATTTACCGCGAATGCAGAACCGACGTTAAAGCCGAACCAGCCTACCCATAAAAATGCTGCGCCGATCATGGTATAGACCACATTGTGCGGGGGAACGGGTGCAGCCGGCCAGCCTTTACGCTTGCCTAATACAATTGCGCCGACTAAGGCGGCAATGCCGGCATTAATATGCACCGCGGTACCGCCAGCAAAGTCCAGAACTCCCCAGGTGTGCATGATTGCACCTTCACCGCCCCAGACCATATGAGTCATTGGTCCATATACCAAAACCAGCCACAGAGCAGAAAACAACACCACCGCGCCAAACTTCATGCGTTCAGCAAAAGCACCTATGGCCAGACAGGGGGTAATGATTGCGAAAGTCATGCCAAAAATGATCAGAATATATTCAGGTACACCGCCCAGCAGAGTATTTTCATCAATACCCACCAGAAAGGCCTTATTTAAACTGCCGACAAAGCTGTAGAGATTGGTTACCCCTGCTTGCATATGGGTTTTGTCTGCACTCATGCTATAAACCACAGTCAGCCACAGTACACAAACCACGCCTGCTACAGCAAAAAACTGGGTATAAATGGACAGAATATTTTTGGCACGGACCATACCACCATAAAACAGCGCCAAGCCGGGAACAAACATCAGCAGCACCAACAGTGTGGACAGCATCATCCATACGGTAGAGGCGCTATCCAGATCGGTCTCACCTGCAAAGGCTAAGCCTGGTAGCAGCAGGCTCGCTGCGACAATTCTTTTTAAATAATTTACCCACATAGGTTGTACTCCGGATTTTTTTCACTAGGCTGTAAAGATCAATATCCCAAAATCAATGCGTTGCAATAATATATTCTTATTGGGAATATTTATTTATTTTTAAGCAAAGCAATTCTTATACCAGAGTTGAATCCTGATCCATGGAACAGTCGAGTGATGCTGTCGTAAAGGAGGGGCTGTTGAGATGGCGAAGGAGCAATAAGGGTAGGGCAAGATAAACTTTGATTACGCTACCGCACGGTTTTTGCGAAGCGTATAAGCAAAAAAGATGGCAATGCCATCTTTTGATAAAAACAGGGCCGCTTTATTCGGCCTGGTTATCCCCATAGTTCACCATAGAGATCAAACGAATGGGGACTTTAATCAGTTGTTCTGGGCCATGCGGAATTTCACCATCTAAAGTCAAGCAGTCGCCTGGCTGCATATGAAACACTTCATCGCCATGACGGTACATGATTTCACCTTCAATCAGATACAGCATCTCTGTTCCCGGGTGGGCAAAGGTGGGAAATTCTTCGCTGGCATCATCCATGCTGACCAAATAGGCTTCAAAGTTTTTGCGCGGCCCGCGGGAATGGGTCAGCAGGTGATACGTATGCCCTTTTTCGGTACCGCGACGCACCACTTCCATTCCTTCGCCTGATTTCACAATCATTGCCCGGCTTTCCTGATGGTCATATTGACTGAATAAGGTGGATAAGGGTATTCCCAGTACTTCACATAGGCGGCTTAGCGTTTCAAGGCTGGTCGAGACCTGAGCATTCTCAATTTTACTCAGCATACCCTGACTGATTTCAGCAGTCTGCGCGACTTCCGCCAGTTTCAAGCCCTGTTCCTGACGACAGCGTTTGATTTGAATGCCAATGTACTGTTCCAGTTTAAGGCTGTTCTTGTTTTGTCTCATTATGGATCAACTCGCACTGTTTTGAATCTAAATCCTGCTGACTCTTAATCAAAATTAAAAAGCAGCCCCGATATGGAATGAAAGTATTATTTTATGAAACTTTTATTCTCTTTAGGAATATTAAGGCTTTTAGGCCCCAAGCACAAATTTTTTAACCGATCTAAAAAAGTTGGCAAGAGAATTGCTTTCTCTTTAGGAAAGAAAGTTTCTTCTGCTGAATAATACATTGAATCAAATATCTGTGCATTATTCGAGCCAAATATCATTTTTTGTCATATCGGGAGTATGTCAAATATGTTCCAGCAGGCCATCGTAAAAGAGTTCTTTGAAGAAGAACAGGACATCATTAGCAAGCCCAAGTACCGTGCAGAAGTACAGAAAGTCATTGATGATCATCAATTAAAATATGTATTGGCTCAGTTTGTCGATATTCATGGGTCAGCAAAAACGAAATCTGTACCGATTTCGGGTCTCAAAGCCATTGAAGGTGCAGGGGTAGGTTTTGCCGGTTTTGCCATTTCAGGGATGGGAATGCAGCCGCATGGTCCAGACTTTATGGTGAAAGGTGATTTATCTTCTTTAACACCGGTACCCTGGCAGCCCGGTTATGGCCGTGTGGTCTGTGAGGGCTATGTCAACGGCAAACCGCATCCCTACGATTCTCGCTATGTACTGCGCAAACAAGTTGAGCGCCTGTCGGCTAAAGGCTGGACCCTCAATACCGGCCTGGAACCTGAATTCAGCTTGTTCCGCCGTGGTGAAGACGGCAAACTGAAAGCAGTCGATGAGTCAGACAATCTGGACAAGCCCTGCTATGACTATAAAGGTCTATCCCGTTCACGCCAGTTCCTGGAACGGATTACCGAGGCTTTAATTCCAGTCGGTTTTGATATTTACCAAATTGACCATGAAGATGCAAACGGCCAGTTTGAGATTAACTATACCTATAGTGATGCCATGAACTCGGCGGATATGTTCACGTTCTTCCGTATGGCGGCCGGTGAAATTGCCAATGATTTGGGCATGGTCTGTTCATTTATGCCCAAGCCAGACCCGAAACGTGCCGGCAATGGCATGCATTTCCACTTGTCGATAGGCAGTGCAGAATCCAGCAACCTATTTAATGATGACAGTGATCCGCAAGGCATGGGCTTGTCAAAAATGGCCTATCACTTTATTGCAGGGTTGCTTGAGCATGGTCCGGCCCTGTGTGCCTTCTGTGCCCCAACTGTGAACTCATATAAGCGCCTGGTGGTGGGTCGCTCCCTTTCAGGTTCGACCTGGGCACCGGCATTTATTGCCTATGGTTCAAATAACCGCTCCGCCATGGTTCGTATCCCTTATGGCCGTATTGAACTGCGTTTGCCGGATGCCGGTTGCAACCCTTATTTGGTTTCTGCAGCGATTATTGCTGCCGGCTTAGACGGTATTGAACGTGAACTGACCCCGCCACCTGCATGCAATGAAAACCTGTATACCTTGAGTTTGGAAGAAATTGCTGCACGTGGTATTGGCACCCTGCCTCAATCCCTGAAAGAAGCTGTCGAGGCTCTAAAAGCAGATCCGCTGTTTAGAGAAACTCTCGGTGCTGAAATAGTTGACGAATTCATCCTGCAAAAAAGCATGGAATGGGTTGAATACAGCCGCCATGTTTCAGATTGGGAAATTCAGCGCTATACCGAATTTTTCTAAACTTTATTTTCACCCCATAGCGTCCCTAGGACATGAATTAAAAAGAGCATTTAGCGGAGAACAATTATGTGCGGAATCGTAGGCTTATACTTAAAAAATCCAGCTTTGGAATCACAACTCGGTAAACTGTTTGAACCGATGCTGGAGTCGATGACCGGGCGTGGTCCTGACAGCGCAGGCTTTGCCATTTATGGTGACGAAGTGTCTGAGGGCTGGGTCAAACTCACCTTGCAGTCGGTTGAAGATGAATTTGACTGGTCTGCATTTGCAGAAGCACTGAAAGCGGAACTGAACACCGACATGGACTGGTTCCAAAACGCCACGGCTGCAGTCATTAAAGCAAAATCTGATGAACAAACAGTGCGCGCGGCGATTGGCAAAATTGCCCCACAGCTCAAGATCATGAGTGTCGGTCAAAGCATCGAAATTCTTAAAGGCATGGGTTTGCCGGTCGAAATTTCTGAGCGTTTCGGTTTATCGAATATGAAAGGCAGTCACATTATCGGTCATACCCGGATGGCCACTGAAAGTGCAGTGACCATGGAAGGCAGTCATCCATTTTCTACCGGCGCTGATTTATGTTTAGTACATAACGGTTCTCTGTCTAATCACGCCCGTTTACGCCAGGAGTTAAAACGTGAAGGCATCAGCTTTGAAACAGATAACGATACCGAAGTGGCTGCAGGCTATCTGACTTGGCGTTTACAGCAAGGGGATTCTCTGGCAGAAGCACTGAACAATGCATTGGACGATCTGGACGGTTTCTTTACCTTCGCGATTGGCACCAAAAACGGTTTTGCCGTGATCCGCGATCCGATTGCCTGTAAACCGGCCGTGTTGGCAGAAACCGATGACTATGTGGCCATGGCTTCCGAATATCAAGCCTTGGCATCATTGCCGAATATTGACAAAGCCAAGGTCTGGGAGCCAGAACCAGCCACCTTATATGTTTGGCAACGCAGTGCAGATCAAGCCGCCTAAGAATGACCCAGAATAGAAAACAGGAATAACCCTATGAATACAGCATTTGCAGAAAAAATCAGCACTTCAATTTTAAAAGATGAATTTGATTTAAGCGTAGACAGCATCCGTGATTTAAACCAGGCCCTGCATAGCAAAGAACTGACCGACAGCATTGTAGACTGGAAAGTCAGCAATCCAGGCGGCCAGCATAATATTGCAGTTGGCATTAAAGCCCCTGTGAATGTCACCATTGACGGCCATGCCGGATATTACTGCGCCGGCATGAATCAAGAAGCTCATGTCATCGTCAACGGTAATGTTGGGGTGGGCGTAGCTGAAAATATGATGTCAGGTTCAGTGTATATCAAAGGCAATGCCTCTCAAGCAGCAGGCGCAACAGCGCATGGTGGTCTGCTGGTCATTGAAGGGGATGCTGGGGCACGCTGTGGCATTTCAATGAAAGGCGTCGATATTGTGGTAGGCGGCAGTATTGGACACATGAGCTGCTTCATGGGACAGGCTGGCCGTCTGGTGGTTTGTGGTGATGCAGGCGACGCGTTGGGCGACTCGCTGTATGAAACCAGAATTTATGTCAAAGGTGTGGTGAAGTCTCTAGGTTCAGACTGTATTGAAAAAGAAATGCGTCAGGAACATCTGGCAGAACTGGCAGAACTGCTGTCTAAAGCCGGATTTGATGAAGATCCTGCTTCTTTCAAACGTTATGGTTCGGCACGCCAACTGTACAACTTCAAAGTCGACAATGCATCTGCATACTAATCAAGCGTAATAATGGAGCAATCAATCATGACTCAAACTATCCAAGAATTTGAACCCGTGTTACGTGAATCTGCAACGTTTGACCGTTTAACCATTCAAGAAATCCAGCGTGCAGCGGCAACCGGCATCTATGACATCCGTGGCGGTGGTACCAAGCGTAAAGTGCCACACTTTGATGATTTGCTGCTGCTTGGTGCAAGCATGTCACGCTACCCGCTGGAAGGCTATCGTGAAAAATGCGGTACCGATGTGGTACTGGGTACACGCTTTGCCAAAAAACCGATTCATTTAAAAATTCCTGTAACAATTGCCGGCATGAGCTTTGGTGCATTATCTGCCAATGCCAAAGAATCTTTAGGCCGCGGTGCATCTATGGTCGGCACATCTACCACAACCGGTGACGGTGGCATGACCCCTGAAGAACGTGGTCATTCGCAAACATTGGTGTATCAATATTTGCCATCGCGCTACGGCATGAATCCTGACGATTTGCGTAAAGCAGATGCGATTGAAATCGTACTCGGACAAGGTGCTAAACCCGGCGGTGGCGGTATGCTACTGGGCATGAAAGTGACGGAACGTGTGGCAGGCATGCGTACTTTGCCAGTGGGTGTCGATCAGCGCAGTGCTTGCCGTCATCCGGACTGGACGGGTCCAGATGACTTGGCAATTAAAATTGCTGAAATCCGTGAAATCACCGATTGGGAAAAGCCAATCTATGTCAAAATCGGGGCCAGCCGTCCATATTATGACGTAAAACTGGCGGTGAAAGCTGGTGCAGATGTGATCGTGCTGGATGGCATGCAAGGCGGTACAGCAGCTACCCAAGAAGTGTTTATTGAGCACGTCGGTATTCCTATTCTTCCTGCCATTCCGCAAGCGGTACAAGCCCTGCAGGAAATGGGTATGCACCGTAAGGTTCAGCTGATTGTTTCTGGTGGTATCCGCACAGGTGCCGATGTGGCCAAAGCGATGGCATTGGGAGCAGATGCGGTAGCAATTGGTACAGCAGCGCTGATTGCGCTCGGAGATAACCATCCGCGTCTAGACAAAGAACTGAAAGAAATTGGTTCAGCAGCGGGTTATTATGATGACTGGCAAAATGGCCGTGACCCTGCAGGGATTACGACTCAGGATCCAGAACTATCAAAACGTCTCGATCCGGTTGAAGGTGGACGCCATTTGGCCAATTACCTGCGTGTTTTGGTCTTGGAAGCACAAACCATGGCACGTGCCTGCGGTAAATCGCATTTGCATAATCTGGATCCGGAAGATCTGGTGGCACTGAATGTCGAGGCGGCGGCAATGGCTCGTGTACCGCTTGCTGGAACCAACTGGATTCCAGGTCAAACGCAGTATTAATAAACCCTCATCAGATGGAGATGCATCATCTCCATCTGATGATCTCATCGATAACCTGATTTAAATCTTGCAAGGTTGTTGAAACTTATTAGATTAAATCTTTTTTAAATATTTTATTTGTAATAAATACAATTACATAGATAAATATTTCTCCATCAGGTCATTTGCAATGATCTTGGCCCATTTATTTTAAAATAAGAATTTTCCAAATTTAGTCATATTTCAAGACTGATTTTTAAGCCACAGGAACATACAGGGAAGGATAAAATTTCTATCTATCCTCATACAGATGTTTATCTTGCATGTAATAAATCAATATTCTGTTCAATCCGGCTTTGAATCATATGGAGCATTTCTGATCGAATCTGCTCAGTCAACAGATCATCCGCGATCTGATTGAATTAGTGCACAACCTCTCAGAAATCGAAATCACAATTTCATCGGCGACTGGCACAGAAAAGCTCGGCTTGCCAAGAACCCCGTTTGACCATCACTGGTTGGCTAAGATCCAGCGCCTTATCATAATCTCCATTTGCTGATATCCAGCGGGATCTTCACAGAAAGTGACATCGTAAGCGGCTTAAAGCCGTCCAAGGTTTTAGGCTGTATTATCCCCTGTAATAGCCTCCCTAGAACGGTTGCCAAATTCAGTGGTTCTTTGCCAATATTCTATTCATTCACATCATACTCCTGTTGCCTGACCGTTTGACTGTCTTATTGTCTTCGTTGGGGGGGCATATTTGGATACATAAAAAACTCGCTGATCAAGTTAATTTAACTCTTTCTCGGCATTAAATTCCTAGAGCAGCAGTTTCAGATATCTTGCAAGTAATATTGGTGGTACTTAATCTGGTAACTAAAAATGAAATACTAAAAATTAAATTAATATAAAACAATAAATTAAAAAATAGTATGATGCGTATGATACGCATCACATAAAAATTGCTTAAATTTGCTATAATTAATATCTACAGTGTCATTAGTGGTTCGGTTTAAATTTATGAGTCTTACGGAAGCGAAGGTACGCCAGGCTAGGCCCAAGGAAAAAGTTTATTTTCTTACAGATGACGATGGTTTAAGTTTGAAGGTGGAATTGAATGGACGTAAATCTTGGAGTTATCGTTATTCAGTAGCAGGTAGTAATAAGCGTCCGCGGGTAAAGTTGGGCGAATATCCTTTCATGTCATTAAAAGAGGCCAGAACTACCCGGGATGAATATAAATTTAATGGTTATAAAAATGAAACAGTACGTAAAAAAAATATAAAAACATTTCAAGACATTTGCGAAGAATGGTTAGAGTTCAAAATAAAAAACTCTTTTAAAGATGAACCTCGTTGTGGTGTTATTCAATTGGCAAAAAAATTTTTAAATCATGAGATTTATCCTGATTTAGGAAATATGCCATTTAATGAAGTGAAAAGATATGATTTAGTGACTATCGTTAAAAATATAGAAGCACGTCATGTCAAGGAACCTGTTAAAAAAGCCTACAGTTATTTAAACCAAATTTATGATTATGCTGTGGCAATGGGTTATTGTGAATATAATATTGCTCATGGATTAAATAAAATATTAATAAAAAATAAAATCAAAAAAAATTATCCTTATTTAAAATCAGAAAATTTACCTAATTTTATAACCAGATTGAGTCAAGTTAATACGGACCCTATCATAAAAAAAGCCTTATTATTTAAACTTTATACTGGAGTTCGTGGGGCTGAGCTTCTACTTTGTGAACCACATCATTTTGATTTAGATAATAAAATTTGGAAAATACCAGCTTTGCATATCAAACAGTTCCGACGGAAAGTCATTTTAGGCCATGATATTCCTGATTTCCTAGTCCCTTTATCAGCCCAAGCAATGACTCTGATAAAATCGGCTTTAGCTTGGTCTCATGGTGAAAAATATGTATTTTCTAGCCCCCGTTATCCAGATAGACCTCTGCATTTTAATACATTAAATATAACCATTCGAAAAATGGGCTATGATAAGGATGAACTATCTGCACATGGTTTACGTTCTACTTTTAGTACTATATTAAATGAATCTGGATTATTTCAGTCAAATTGGATTGAAGCGCAACTATCACATACGGATAAAAATAAAACACGGGCAAGCTATAATCATGCTGAATATCTTGTACAACGTATTGAAATGATGCAGTGGTGGGGGAATTATATCGCTAGCCTAGTTAAGGATCAGGTTGCACAAGATTAATCTATATAGGCTTCTTCCATAAATTATTCTTACTTAACTGCAATTTCTAGATTGAGGCAGTTAAATTTAATCAAATTAAATCTCAAATTCGCTTTTTTACTCGGTTACCGACAATACTCATCAAGTATTTTAAACTGCCAGATATATGATCAGTCCCCATTCTTCTTTTATTGATTTATGATAGGAATCTCATATTGATCAGATAGCCAAGTTCTAATTAACCTGAGTTCGATATAAAAAAAGAGTAGAAAAAAAGCCCTGTTTTTGTAACATATTGGTTCTCAAGACAAAATGTTATAAAACAAGGCTTCTCAATGGATC
>NZ_JBIQOC010000109.1:0-11382 GCF_044130295.1 Acinetobacter uliginosus
GAATTGAGGTAATCCCAAGCGCAATAGCAATTGGTTCTTGATGATGAAGTAGGAATTAAACATTAAACCCACGTAAGTAGGTTTAAGTAGGTTTTAAATAACGGTTAAAGCACCGCACCCTCTAGAAAAATGCAGCGCTGGTCTTATGTTCAGGATGGCTGTTCAGCGGTGGCAATGTTCAGCTTTAAAGAGCATCCAACAGCTAGGCAAAAATGATGGGTTGGATAATCAACTTTTCACTCTTAACCTTTGTGGATCATAAAAAGGCAACTCCACCACTTTGGCTTTTAGGCGTTTTTTAAGACCATCCAGTTGTCCAACTTCGACAGCGGTGCCTGTTAGGGCATACTGCGGTGCAAGGCGGCACAGGGCAATCTGTTGTTGCAGCAAAGGGGAGTTGGCTGCACTGGTCACCACACCTACAGGAAAACGTCCAACATGGACCGGGTCGCCATGCTGGACCGCTTCATTGCCTTCCAGGACCAGGCCCATGAGTTTATGTCGGCTTTCCGGCGCCTGATTTTTCATGGCCTGTTTGCCGATAAAATCTTCTTCCTTGGTTTTCATTGGTACCGTGAAACCAATGCCGGCTTCATAGGGATTGGTTTCGGCTGAAAACTCATGCTGTGCAAAGATCAGCCCAGCTTCTATGCGCAATAAATCCAGGGCATCAAAACCGAGCGGAGCAATCTCATATTGCTGGCCTTCCTGCCAAACGGCATCCCAAAGCTGTTCGGCATGGCTAGGATGACACCAGACTTCAAAGCCCAGCTCACCGGTATAGCCGGTGCGTGATACCATGACCGGAATCCCGTCTGTACCGCCCAGCTTGCCGAGGGTAAAGTGGAACCATGCTAATTTTTCTACGCTTGGCTGATGTTCCGGCGTCCAGATCAGTTGCTGCAACAGCGCACGGCTGTGTGGACCTTGCACTGCAATATTGTGAATATGCCGGGATGAATTGCGGATGCTGACTTTATAGCCATGCTGCTGTGCCAGCTGTTTCAGCCAGGTTCCTGAATATTCATCACCACAAATCCAGCGGAAACAGTTTTCACCCATGCGGAAAATCGTGCCGTCATCCACCATGCCGCCTGTTTCCAGACAGGAGGCCGAGTAGGCAATTTCACCCACCGCCAGTCTGCGGATATTGCGGGTCAAGGCATACTGCATAAAAGCTTCTGCATCCGGGCCGGTAATTTCAAATTTGCGCAGCGCGCTTAAATCGATCATGGCGACCCTTTCACGGCAGGCCAGATATTCCGCTTTGGCACCCCAGCCGTCGTATTCATTGGCAATCCAATAGCCGTGGTACTCACTGATTTTTGAAGTAAGCGCTTGGATGCGCGGAAAAAATCCTGATGCTTGGGTCATGCGCGGCAGTTCCTCGGGGTCAATTCGATAATGCTGGGAGCGTGGGAAATGCTGATCCTGATCATAAATCCGGACCAGAATATCCGTCGGTACCCAGCCATTGGAAGGATCAATATCGTCAGGGCAGGCAGATGATGCACAGAGCAGATCACGGTGGGCACGCAGCAGGACATAATCTCCCGGTCTGGACCACGGTTCTGCCATGCTGATTGCACCGCAAGGTTCAACAAAGGTGTTGTAAAACAGGTTAATGGCAGGCCATGCATTGCGGCTTTGGATGCCAAAAGGCTGCAGAACCTGGTTAAAATTATCGGTGCAGGAAATATGGCCAAAGTAGCCGGAATCGTTATAGAACTTCGGACTGCAGGCACTCAGGAACATATCGTGCCGGCCCACGGTGTCTTGAACCACTTCGGCCAGTGCTTGCAGATCTGAGGCAAAAAACTTAGAGTGCAGCCCGGGAGCCGGGGTGGCATGCCCCAAAATGGTCCGGGTGGCCATGGCATCCAGACCCAGTTCTTGGCCCAGGGCCAAAGCCTGGGCATCAAAGGCCAAAAAATCGGAACACTGCTTGCCCGACAAGTCTATAATTTGAATCCATTGTCCTGCTTTAACGCTATACGTCCGTGCTGAAGCGCGTGGTATCAGAATTTCCTGCACCGGTTTGGCTAAAGGCTGCGGCAAATAATAATGCACGGGCTGGGCTTTAAATAGCGTCACTGGAACTTCATCTATGCAGTACTGCTGCTGTACATTCATGTCCAGGCCGGTATTCAGCACGATGACTTGAATTGCCGCCGATGCCTGAAAAATGTTCTTTCCAGGACTATGCAAGGTCAGCGCCTGCTCCAGCCAGTCAGGCTGTATAGCATGTTGTGCTAACTGCTGTTTCAGGCGCTGGCTAGAGGCGCTGGCCTGATTTAACTGTGCATGTGTAGCCCGAGCACCATTGGCCACTAGGTGGGATTCGGCCTGTAGTGCCTGTAGCAATTCTGGCTTAAGCTGCTGTTCTGTATTGAAAATCAGTAGATCAATACTCTGTTGTTCAGGTAAGTCAAATTGAATGCGATCACCCGCATCCAGGTCAAAAATGTGCATGCACTGTGCATCTGCGCGCAAATACAGTTCATGGATTGGCTGCTGCAGATGAATATATTCATCTGTCACTGCAGTGGCTAAAGCTGAAGTAAGCGTTCCCATAGATGAGCCCAAAGCGTCCCGCTGGTTCTGATGCTCTTCATTTCACACATATTCTGCTGGAACAGCAATTTCTCCAGAGGTATACCCTGAATAGGGTAGTGCTGGATGTTGGCATGATTCCTGCTCAAATAATTTAACTGTAAAGAATAATTCAGCAGCATGGCGCATCTTGCGAGTGAAGTGATGAATGACAGCAAAATAGAGACAGAGCGGGCCATAAACCAGGCAGGTGATTTAGATCAGACCCAACGGCTGCTTCGCCAGCGTGAATTGACGCTGTTTTATCTGCAGGCCAAATTAAAGCTGATGCAGATTCAGGATACCAAGGCCGAATTGCCACTTTTTCTGCAATGGCTGAAACAGCATTTTCCTGTGCCGGACTTGCCGGAATATTGTCTGGTGATGTGCTATCCCTTCACTCAGGAATGTTTCATTTTTCATGCCTTGGCGCAACCGCTGGCGCAGTCTGAGGTACGTCTGCTCCAAGAGCAGCTGCTACCGCGTTCTGTAGCGGTGATGCAGCAGGATGTGCCGCTGCTGCTGGGGCAGCATGATTGCCTCTCGCTGTTTACTGGACAGAATTTTGCAGTCTGGCGGGTCTATTTAAACTATTCGGCAGCCCAGCCGGTGGACGTGGAGCTACTGCAGCAGCTGGATCAGGCTTTGCAATCGGGCTTTCAGGAACGTGCGCTACAGCAGGAGCGCATACAAACCATATTGCAGCAGGAGCGGCGTGATTTTTCGGCTGACTTACATGACAGCATTGCGCAAATTATTGGATTCTTAAGGTTGAAATCCGCGCAGCTGAACCAGCAATGCAAACAGCAGCCTAGCTATGCACCGTTGCTGGAACAGACCGAGGAGCTGGCGGCTTATACCCATTATGCTTACCAGCAGGTGCGTGAATTAATTACCGCCTCACGCTTAACCTATCAGGAACTGGATTTTTTCACCGCGCTGAAAAAAATTATTGCCGAATTTGAACATCAGTCCAGTGTGGCTTTTGAACTGGATAACCGTGTCCCACAGCTGAAAGTCAGTGCCAGACAGTCGGTACAGTTGCTTTATATCATCCGTGAAAGCCTGAGCAATGTTGTGCGTCATGCTCACGCCAGTACAGCCGTCATTTCTGTAAAGCGCAATTTCACTCAGCAGCTGCACATTCAGATTGCAGATAATGGCCGCGGCATACAGGCAGGGCGGAAACGGCCGGACAGTTTCGGACTGGAAATTATGCAGGAACGAGCCGAACGGATTGGTGCTGTGCTCAGTATCCGCCCGAATCGGCCCTGCGGCACCTGCGTTGAACTGATATTAGACCTGAGCACTGGAGGGAAGTGAGATGAATAAAATTGCAGTCAGTATTGTAGATGACCATGCGCTGTTCAGGCGCGGTGTGGCGGATATTATCCGCCAGTCCGAGCATTTTGATGTACAGCAGGAATACAGCTGCGGATTAGCATTTCTGTCAGCACTGGACACCGCGAACATTGAATTGCTGCTGCTGGATGTACAGATGCCGCAGATGAGCGGCATTGAGGTACTAAAATGCATCCGGGAACGCAATGTCGATCTTAAAGTGATTATTTTAACTGCCAGCCTGGAGGACAGCATTGTATTGGATGCCATTCGTCTGGGTGCCAATGGCTTTTTGCCCAAAGATACCTTGCCGGAAGATATTCTGCTGCAACTGCATCAAGTCATGCAGGGCAAGACCGTATTGCACGCCGATGGGGTAGCTTTGCTGGCGCAGCAAGTCCGGCAGCAGACGGCACCCTTAGCCGCTGCCTTGCATAAAACCTCTGAACAGGTGCTATTGCAGCGCAAACTGCTGTCGGAAATGACGCAGCGGGAGCAGGAAACATTAAAGCTGATCGCCAAAGGATTGAACAATAAACTGATTGCCCGCGAATTAGGCATCAGTGACGGTACGGTAAAAGTCTATGTGAAAAGTCTGCTACGCAAACTGAATGTGCATTCACGGCTGGAGCTTTCCGTGTGGGTGCATCAGCAGCTTAACACTGCAGATTTTGATATTTATCCCTCGTCTTCCGTTTAAGGTTCACCGTGCGAGTAATACTGATATGTCGAAAATAGCGCTGCCTTCCAGCAAAGATGGGCTGAATATGGACTTGAATCAGGATTGGCCTGAACTGTTTGACCAGTTTGCCGATATTGCACTATTGCTGGATAGTCATGGCACGATTCAGCGCAGTAATCGTACCTGGCACAACTTGCTACAGCTGCAACCGGATGCTGCAGCACAGCGCTTACCCTTGAGCTACTGGCTGTATTCCGAAGATAGTTTGACCTTCCAATGTGCCCTCATGGCCGGACGGCCGTGTAAGCTGGCACTGCGCCTGTTAATCCCGGAACAGCCCTTGGTATGGTTTGATCTGTCATTGCAGCCGATCTGTGCCGGTGCCGGAAAAAACCAGTTGCGGGGATGGTGCATTTTAGGCACGGAGCAGACGCAAAAAATCCGGCAGCAAGAACTGCAGGATGCACAGCAGCGCAGTCTGCATGATTTGCTTTCGCGCCTGCCGGTCATGCTGTACCGTTCACGCAATGACTGGAACTGGACTATGGATTATGTCAGTAGCGGCTGTCAGCAGATAACCGGTTATCACAGTGAGCTGCTGATCAATACGCCGCGCTACGGACAGCTAATTTATTCCGATGACCAGCAGTATGTCTGGGACAGTATCCAGTTGGCTGTGCAGCATCATCGCGTATTTCATTTGCACTACCGCATTATTACTGCCCAGAACAGCATACAGCGGGTACAGGAAATCGGTCAGGGCCTGTATTCGCAAAGTGACATGGTACTGGGTCTGGAAGGCGCTGTATTTATCCAAAACTGAGGGCATGACTCCAGGTCAGTATCCCCTTGTGCATACCCCATCTGAGGAATTTCGAAATACTGTAGGCCTGTCTAAGGTAATGGCATCACGGCAGTTTTGTTTAAAACAGATCACATGGAGATTCACCATGAAACGAGTTGCAATTATTGGGGCAGGGCCAAGCGGGATGGCGCAACTGCGCGCTTTTCAATCTGCGCAAAGCAAGGGCATCGAAATTCCGGAAATGGTATGCTTTGAAAAGCAGGCCGACTGGGGTGGTCAATGGAATTATACCTGGCATACCGGCCTGGATAAACATGGTGAACCGGTGCATAGCAGCATGTACCGTTACCTGTGGTCGAATGGCCCGAAAGAATGTCTGGAATTTGCAGACTATACCTTTGATGAGCATTTTGGCCGGCCGATTGGTTCTTATCCTCCACGTGCCGTGCTGTGGGACTATATCAAAGGCCGGGTAGAAAAAGCCGATGTACGCAAATATGTCCGCTTCAACAGCGCGGTGCGCCATGTCGAGTTTCACCCGGACAGCAAGCAGTTTTCAGTGACGGTGCATAACCATGTCACCGACGAGATGTATACCGAGACTTTTGATTTTGTGGTGGTGGCTTCTGGACATTTTTCTACCCCCAAAATTCCTGAATATGAAGGTTTCGGCAGTTTTGGTGGGCGGATTTTACATGCCCATGACTTCCGCGATGCACTGGAATTTAAAGGGAAAAATGTACTGCTGGTCGGCAGCAGCTATTCTGCTGAAGATATCGGTTCACAATGCTATAAATATGGTGCGAAGCAGATTATCAGCTGTTACCGCAGTTCACCGATGGGCTATCACTGGCCTGAAAATTGGTCAGAGCGTCCGCAACTGCTGCGGGTCGATCAGACCCATGCCTATTTTGCCGATGGTAGTTCGGCCGAGATTGATGCCATTATTTTATGTACTGGCTATTTGCACAGTTTCCCTTTCATGTCGGAAAGCCTACGTCTAAAAACCGATAACATTCTCTATCCGCTGCACCTGTATCAGGGTGTGGTCTGGGAAGCCAATCCGCAGCTATTTTATTTAGGCATGCAGGATCAGTGGTATTCCTTCAATATGTTTGATGCACAGGCCTGGTATGCGCGCGATGTGATGCTGGGTAAAATTGCCTTGCCGAGTTTTGCCGAGATGCAGGCCGACACCCAAGCCTGGCATGAGGAAGAAAAAACCCTGCAGGATGCAGCAGCCATGTTCAAATTTCAAGGCGACTATATTATGCGCCTGATTGATCAGACCGATTATCCAAGCTTTGATATTGAAGCGGTGCGGCTGACCTTTTTGCAATGGAAAAAACACAAGCAAGAAAACATTATGGCCTTCCGTGACAATACTTACCGTTCATTGATGACCGGGACGATGGCAACGCCGCATCATACGCCCTGGATTGATGCCCTGGATGACTCCCTGGAGGCCTATTTACAGACCGAGGCCAACCTACAGCAAAAGGCAGGTTAGCACGGTCAATGCTTGACCCGTAACACTGCCGGGCAGCCCCATAACACATAGTAACAACCTGGCATACGTTTCTTCTGCAGCAGCTGGTTTCCAGCTGCTTTTTTTATTTCCGCATTAGCTTAAAAATCTCCCCCGCATATCGTGCTTTACCCCTTAGTGGGTATGATTTAGAGGGAATGGCCAGGCGGCGTAAAAACCTTTAAATATCTGATTATGTAGTTCTTATATGAGGTTTCTCAAATGATGGAAGCCATGCACAGTACCCCCAGATATGACACTGTAGAAACGCTGCACTGGAATGCACCCAAGTATGTTCTGGTGTTGCAGCATGCAGCATCGGCAGTGACCCGGAAATTAACCGAAATGAGCAAACAGCATCCGCAAACGGTGCAGCTGATGCTGGACAGTCAACAAGATCCAGCCTTGGCTGGCCTGCTGCATGAACTAGAGACAGTGCTGCAGCAGGAAAAGGCCGGCGTGCGTACCGTGGTCTGCGGTGATGAATCCTTTGTTTGGACAGTACAGCAGTGCCTGGTGGGTACGGGCTGCCTAGATGAGGAAATCAGCTTGATTGCGGATAGCTCCAGCCTGCAAAACCCGCGTAAAAAAGTCTACTGCGTGCACTGCGGTCATACCCAGAACACCGTTAAAGACGAGCTTTGTAGCTGTGAACAGTGTCAGGTCGAACTGCTGATCCGCAGTCATTTTTCTGAACGCCTTGGCGCCTATATGGGAGTCTGTGCCAATGCGCATCAACCTATGGGAGCACTCAGCGCATGAACCCAACCGTTCCTGTCCATGTAACCCGAATTTATCAAGTTACCCCGATGATTCGCGAATTTACCTTGGCCGCTTTAGATGCCCCCTTGCAGCCGTTTTCTTCCGGCAGTCATGTGATTGTACAGTTGCCAGTTGAAGGCCGCATCATCCGCAATGCATATTCATTGCTGAATGCCCCGTATGAGCAGCACCAGTATCAAATTGCGGTGCGCTTGCAGGAGAACTCGCGTGGCGGTTCGCAATACCTGCATGAAAACATCCAGGTGGGCGATACCCTAAATATTTCTGCGCCGCTGAATTTATTTTCCCTCAATTCTCAGGCCCAGCATCATGTATTTATTGCCGGCGGCATCGGCATTACCCCGTTCCTGTCGCATATGAAATACCTGCTGCATGCCGGGCACAGTTTTGAACTGCACTATGCCTGTCGTGACGGCATCAGCAATGCCTATGAAGATATGCTGATGCAGCTGTTTCATGACCAGGTACATATTTATTCGGAAAAAACCCAGCGCCGTTTGGATATAAACGCATTGCTGAGCCAGCAGTCCCTCGGCAGCCATGTCTATATTTGCGGGCCAGAGCGTCTGATTCATGCTGTTGTTGACTGTGCACAAATGCTGGGCTGGTCAAAAAAACGTGTGCATTGGGAAGCTTTTTCTTCGCCTGCACCGGGAGTCGCATTTGATGCCGTGCTCAGTAAAAGCCAGCGCCGTATTCATGTGCCCGGCGATTTTAGCCTGCTGGAAGCACTGGAACAAGAAGGCATTGAGGTACCCAATCTCTGCCGCGGCGGCGTATGCGGTCAATGTGCCACGTCCTACAGCCAAGGCGAGGTAGAACATCTGGATCATTATTTAACGGTGCAGGAGCGCTCGGCGCAGTTGATGCCTTGCGTTTCGCGTGCCAAACAAGGCCATTGCCTGCATTTAGACCTATAGCTTTGGGAGATTACGATGACGGTTCAATTTAACCCCAATGAAAATATGCATGATCAGTTTCACTACCATAACAGTGCAAAGGCGATTGCCCGTTTTCCTTTTCCATTTCCCGAAGACCAGTATATGTATTCGGTGAATATTGAGCCTGTTGTTTCAAGGCCGGATAGCATTTTTGAGCATTGGTTCGATGTAGATGAACATTATGTAACGGAAATGAACGAGCGCCGTTTAACCCTGGAAAAGGATCCGAAACGTTGCATTATCATGCCTCACATGCGTCAAGCAAGCTGGGACTTTTTGGAAATGGTGATGCTGCATTATGCGGAAGACTACCCTGAACATTTCCAGCTGGAGCGTGATGGCCTGAACTGGCACTGGGTCAATCAACCATTAAATATCGACGTCCATTTTATTTTTGGTCAGGCAGACAGCTTGCCGATGGAGCCGTTTGAATTTATCAGCCGTCAGTTCCAGGGCGATGTTGCCTTGCTGGATCAGCGTGATGGCGATTTGTTTATGGATACCGGCATGATCACCGGCCCTGCAGACTGGTCACTGAATTTTGATGCCGGCATGAGTTTTAAGCAATGGCACGCCCCTGTACCAAAACTGGCACATAACCTGGGGGTGTTTGAGCGCGCACTCAAATTCCTGCTCAACATTCAGGTTGGCCAGCCCTACCGACGTCTGAATTGGACAATGACCATCAATCCGCGTATGGATACTTCCTCGGAAACCTATCATTTATGGGGACATGAACGCGGTCTGGTCACTGCGGAAAATGCCGGTGAACTGGTGCATTTGCGGGTGGAGCTACAAACAATGCCGCGTCTGGCACGCAGCAATGCACTGCTGTTCAGTATCCGCACTTATCTGATTAGCCTGAATGATTTGACCCGCAACCCGGCATGGGCCAAGCGGCTATACCGCGTAATCCGCGATTTGCCTGAGCCGATCGCAGAATACAAGGGCATCAGTGAATATCGTGAACCGCTGGTGCAATGGCTCAGCCAGTTCGATGGCGTAGATGAATAACAGCTCAGTTTCAAAAATTAAGTAATCAGCACATTTTAAAATATTCAATAAGGAAGACCTGTATGGCAAACTCTTGGCGCATTTCTGCATTGGCAGCCCACCACCGTCAGCTCGGTTCAAAATTAGAAGACTGGAACGGCATGGGAACAGCATGGACCTATGATTCGGATATTGCAGATCACTATACGGCTATCCGCACCAAAGCCGGATTGATGGATGTTTCGGGCCTGAAAAAAGTCCATTATGTCGGCCCGCATGCGGAAAGCCTGCTGGAATATGCAACCACCCGCGACATTTCCAAATTGTATCCCGGCAAATCCGTGTATGCGACCATGCTGAATGAGCAAGGAAAATTTGTGGATGACTGCGTGATTTACCGTACCGGACCAAATGCCTTTATGGTGGTGCATGGCACAGGCATTGGCTATGAAATGCTGATTCGCTCAGCGGCTGGGCGTCAGGTTGCGGTACTGTTTGATGATGACCTGCATGATTTATCGCTGCAAGGGCCATTGGCCGTGGACTATTTAGCTCAACATGTCGCGGGCATTCGTGATTTGCCCTATTTTCACCATCTGCAAACCAAACTGTTTGGTGCGCCTGTCATGATTTCACGTACCGGCTATACCGGCGAACGCGGCTATGAAATTTTCTGTAAGGCGGCCGATGCACCGATGATCTGGGAAACCATTCTCAGTACCGGCGCTGAATATGGCATTATTCCCTGTTCATTTACCACGCTGGACTGGCTGCGTACAGAAAGTTATTTACTCTTCTTTCCGTATGATAATTCAGAATATTTCCCCTTCGAGAATGATGTCTGCGGCGACACCTTGTGGGAACTCGGCCTGGATTTCACGGTTTCACCGCATAAAGGCGAATTCCGCGGCTGCTATGAGCATCGCCGTTTAAAAGGCAAAGAACGCTTTAAAATCTTCGGTGTATTGCTGGAAGGCGATCAGGTGCCTGCAATGGGAGATACCTTATGGGACGGCAATCAGCAAGTGGGGGTCATTACCTGCGGTATGCATTCGCCGCTGACCGGTAAAACCGTGGCCATCGCACGTCTGGATGTGCCTTATGCAGAGCAGGGTAAAGCCCTGCAGGTCAAAGGCAGCCTGGAGGTAAATGCAATCGCGCATACCTTGCCATTTGATGATCCCGAGAAATTAAAACGTACCGCAAAAGGCTAAGTAGCCAGCAATCCACTCAGCCTAAAAAATCCTGCTAACTGCAGGATTTTTTTAGGTGTTCTATTTGACCCGTTTGAGCAGCCGATGAGTCTGGAGCTGAGCCTGCTTTAAACTGATGGGAAGCCGTTTTCCTATTCCCTTTTATTTGAATGACGCGCATGGACATGACCTGCGATGTAGACATGTAGCAAGTTGCAACACATCTCGAGAATAGCGGCATAGGTCATAGTCGTAGAAGGTATTTTAGAATCCTTGAACAAGGGCAGAAACGCTGCAACAGGCTTTCAGAGGGGTAGTCAGAATTGTACCCGGCTGGCAATAAAAGCGTTGAGTTCAGTCTTATCTTCATCGAGCGTAAGACCCCCACCGACAGTCAGGTGGGGGATATAAGCGAGTGACGATAGCCATAAAAAATCAAATATCGCCTTTATTACAGTGCTTTATTTTGCTATAATTCACCCATATTAATTCTTTTGTAAACAATGATTTAATGAATATTTCAC
>NZ_JBIQOC010000011.1:0-9073 GCF_044130295.1 Acinetobacter uliginosus
TTTAAAGTATCTGTATTCTTATTAATTAAAATGTCTAGTCTATGGTATACATCAAAATCATGGATTGAATATGCATTTGATATGTTGATCACTATGTCTAACAAAGAGATTTAAATCCTGTTTTTGACTCTTGCAGTTAAAAACAGGATATTTCTACTTAGGAATAACAATACGAAATATAAGGGTTAAGACCTATCTCACACTACAATATTTCAAAGACCTTTTCCTAGACAGCATGCATAAAAAAACGTATAACACCGTTTTTCAAATTTAACGGGTAGACATCACTGTGAAACTCATCCTTGCACCCATGGAAGGCTTAACAGACCCCATTATGCGTGATGTACTCACGTCTGTGGGCAGCTTTGACTGGTGTGTAACCGAGTTCATTCGTGTCACCGATTCAGTGCTTCCCGATCATGTCTATCATAATTACTGCCCGGAACTCCTCAATGAGGGTAAAACCGCTGCTGGCACACCTGTGCATGTACAGTTTTTAGGAAATAATCCTGAAATGCTGGCAGCCAATGCCATTCGTGCCGTGGAGCTGGGTGCTCCTGCCATTGATATGAATTTCGGTTGCCCTGCAAAAACGGTTAATCGTCACCGTGGCGGTTCAGTGCTGCTGGATGAACCCGACGTGGTACATCTGCTTGTCAAGGCTGTGCGTGATGCAGTACCTAAACATATTCCGGTTTCTGCCAAAATGCGCTTAGGCTATATGGACAGAAAATTTACCCTGGAAAATGCTCATGCCATTGAGGATGCTGGTGCTGCCTGGGTCACAGTGCATGCACGTACCAAGGCGGAAGGCTATACCCCTCCTGCATTTTGGGATCAGTTGCAACCGATTCGTGAAGCCTTAAACATCAATGTCATTGCCAATGGTGAAATTTGGACCAATGCAGATGCCAAACAATGCCAACTTGAATCTGGCTGTGAAGATTTGATGATTGGCCGAGCTGCTGTAACCACACCGGATATCACCCAATGTATCCGTCAGAATACTGACGAAGCCTTGATCACCTGGAATGAATTATTGGCTTTGCAAATTCGTTTCCTGAATGGTCCCTATAAAAAAGAAGTGAATATGGTGGGACGCTATAAACAGTGGCTCGGCATGATGTCCAAACATTATCCTGAAGCTAAAGAATTGTGGAACGAGGTCAAACGGATTAAAGGCTTGGCTGAAATCATTGAAAAATTAAATGTTTCCAAGCATTAAAGTCAAAAACCTTTGAATATTCAAAGGCTTTTTTATTTAGCTACTTTCTTTACACTGTTTTAAATTTTCCACATGCACTCGATTGATTTTCCATGATTTTTCCAAAAATTCAATTTTTTAAAATCAGCACGGCCTCATTTAATTGGATTCATTTTAATGCCTTTGCGTAGGCAATCTTTCTACTTTTGAAAGGTCAAAAGTAGACAAAAACCTTTTGTTTCCCATACACAACTTCCCTGTCGTGATGGGAAACGTATGGCATCCATGCCATACTCATAAATCCAGTACCTGCAAAATTCTATTTTTTAATTTTGACACTACAAATAATTTTCAGTCATCAAAAAATGATTTATAAAAGAAATCTAGTATTATTAACTTTGTTCAATTTTTAACAAAATCTCTTTATTTTCCAGCCCACCGGCAAAACCCACCAGTTTACCATTTGCTCCGACCACACGATGACACGGCGCAATAATGGAGATGGGGTTTTTACCATTGGCTGCACCCACAGCACGAACCGCTTTGACATTGCCAATTTGCTCGGCAATATCGCGATAACTACGGGTCTCTCCAAAGGGAATGGTCAGCAAAGCTTGCCAGACTTTCTTCTGAAATTCAGTACCTTCAAAATCTAGAGGCAAATCAAACTGCTGCCGTTTTCCCGCGAAATATTCTGTTAACTGCTTTTGGGTTTCCAATAAAATTGGATGATGAACCTGTTCAATCAGTTCGGCTAAACGCACCCGTTTAGGATTTTCATTTTCCCAAAGTACCGCCACCAAAGCTGTGTCATTGGCCACCAGTTTTAAAGTACCGACAGGAGAAGTCATTTCCATAAATGCCAGTTTCATCATCTTCTCCTGTAATAAAAGCATTGCTTAGGATTTTATGATGATGACAGTTTCATCAGCACTAATCCAGAAATAATCAGTACCGCAGCGAGCATCCGCATCGCCGATGCAGGCTCACCCAAAATAAACACCCCGACCAGAAAAGAACCCACTGCACCAATTCCGGTCCAGATGGTATAGGCTGTACCCAGTGGCAAAGTGCGCATAGCATGGGCCAGTAAAGCAAAACTTAAAATCATGAAAACCAGGGTAATAATACTCGGTGTGAGACGGGTGAAACCTTCAGAAAGTTTCATGGCATAGGCCCAGACAATTTCAAAAAGACCGGCTAAAACCAGAATTACCCAAGCCATGACGACGATGCTCCATTAGATGCGAGTCAGGTCGTCCTGACGAATTTTCTCAGTGCAACAATCAATCTGATTGCACCAAGGGAGGTCGTTCCTCCTATAACTTATTAGATAATTATATAAATAATTGAGCTAAACAGGTGCTTGTTTTACATTTTTTGACCAATTACTCACCTTAAAAGTGCGAATAAAATCCGACTGGCCTAAACCAGTCGGATTTTCTGAATCATCACATCAAACTAAAATTTAAAACGTATCCCGGCACCATACAACCATTCCTGATCAGATGCTGATTCTGCTTGCCAATCCGTCTGTTCATGCCCCTGTTTATATCCATAGGCCACATCAATAAAAGGCATGACTTTTTTATTGATTTCATAACGCATTTCCAGGCCTAATTGTGCCGTACTTAAACCAGTCTTTTGCGCATAGCTGGAGGCATCACTCAATATCACATTCAAATCCAGATAAGGCTTAACAATCAGCTTTTGCGTCAGTAGCACATCGCGTTCGGTTTCCAGGCTCAAAGACGTTTGATTATCCTGACCCACATATAAATAAGCATTGGTTTCAAAGAAATACGGTGCCAACCCATGTACCCCAATCACGGCATCGACCTGATCCTGATCGACTTCCCGATTCTGGTCATTGCGATAACGTAGACCGGCCTGCACATCCCAAAAATCGGTAACATTGCGACTGTATAACATTTTGACATCATATTCCGCTTGCTGTGATTCAGCATCATCGGCATGCACTTTGATAAAAACCTTGTTTTCATCTGTGCCGATACTGGTTTCCAGTTCCGATTTTAGAACCCCGTTTCCATCATTATTGCGTAACCAGCGACTTTCAACCGTGGTTTGCTGATACATCTGCCCACCATGTTCCTTGATATGCTCGGCAAATGCAGCATCGTTTGCGTTCGTATTTTCATCCTGTACAGAGGGTGTCTGTTTTGCTTCAACAGGTGTTTGAGCTGTAGTTGACACGACATGATGCTGTGAATGGTCAGCTGGCATTTCATCCTGTGGTGACGTCTGCACTTCCGCCATCAACATGGTTTGATGACTTGGTTGTGCAAAACTTGGTCCAGAGAGCAACAGGAATGAGACACTCAATGTACTCATTGCAAAGTGATTAATGATGCGCATGTGAGTCTCCTTGCTGAACTTGAGCCGGCGTAACAAGTGAAGCTAGCGTTTTATTTCCATCCACATTGGCCACCACTAGTTTACTCATCATGCCCGACGACATGTGATAGAGCAGATGACAATGAATCGCCCATTCTCCCAATTCATCAGCGGTCAGTAATGCCGTTACCGTTTTACCCGGTGGCACAATCAGGGTGTGTTTATTCGGCATATTGGCGCTACTTTGCCCATTTTCCAGCTGCATAAACATGCCATGCAGATGCATCGGATGCGCCATCATGCTGTCATTAATAAATTTCAGCCGGATACGTTCGCCATATTTCACCTGTAGCGGTTCAACTTCAGTAAATTTCTTGCCATTGATGGTCCAGATATAACGCTCCATGTTGCCGCCCAAACGCACTTCCAGCTCTCTCTCTGCCGGACGGGTATCAGGCTGTGGAGTAAGTGATTTCAAATCACTATATTGCAGTGCCTTATGCCCTGTGGGTGTAGATGCATTGGCCCAGCCATAAACTACAGGCGCCTTATTATCTGAAGATGGTTGTTCTATACGATGCGTTGTATGGCTTTGCTCATGCTGTTGATCAGACTCAGGTTTTGCTGCTGGTGGTATAGCGTATTGTTGAGTCGCATCTTGCGAATGGTCGTGCATGGCAGCATGACTCATTTGAGTATGCTCCATGGCTTGATGATCCATTGCAGCCATATCATGTGGCATGGATGAATGATTCATTGCATCCATGTCATGTAGCATGGATGAATGATCCATTGACGAATGATCCATCACTTGATGTTTCATTGCGCTGGCACGGCTTTGATTTGTACTACTCTGACCATCATTCATCTCAGCATGGTTGGCATGATCACTGGATGCAGAACCATGCCCCATATCTTCCATCGTAAGTAATGCACGTGGACGCGGCTTAGGCATGTGAATCACATGTGTCCCTGGAGAATTTTCATTATGCAATGAACCAATCGCAAACCCGCTGCGGTCAATAGATTCAGCTTCAATCTGATAATGATTATCTTTCGTTTCAACCATCACATCATAAGTTTCTGCAGTGCCTATACGAAACTCATCGACAGGTACCGGTTGCACGGGCTGGCCATCAGCACTGATCACGGTCATCTTCAAGTCTGGAATACGCACATCATAAAAAGACATGGCTGAAGCATTGATAAAACGTAAACGGACTTTTTCATTTGGCTTGAACATGCCCGTCCAGTTTTGCTCTGGCGTTTTGCCATTGATCAGGAAAGTATAACCGGTGACATCAGACAAATCGGTTTTCAGCATGCGCATCTGATTCCACATGGAACGATCTTGCCAGGTACTTTTGAGTCCATCACGCTTAACTTGTTTCAACACGTC
This sequence comes from Acinetobacter uliginosus, assembly GCF_044130295.1. Lineage (NCBI taxonomy): Bacteria > Pseudomonadati > Pseudomonadota > Gammaproteobacteria > Moraxellales > Moraxellaceae > Acinetobacter > Acinetobacter uliginosus. The sequence goes on from NZ_JBIQOC010000011.1 coordinate 4,959, forward strand.
AACCACAGTTTCACGCCGATTTTGATAGTATTCAGCCGACTTTTTCAGGTTCTTCTGAATCTGGTCACTGCTGGACTGATGAAAATCGGACAGCATCACCACATAATCACGATCAGCCTGTTCATGCGCTGCTAGCGACTTTTTCCCTTTCGGATAAATCACCAGAGCGCCATATAAACCGTCCTGTTCCTGTCCTTTGGAATGCGCGTGATACCAGTAGGTGCCATTTTGCCGCACCTTGAAACGATAGACAAAATCCGCCTGTGGTTTAATCCCTTGAAACTGGTTAAAACCCGGCACCCCATCCATCAGTCCCGGCAGCAATAAACCATGCCAGTGAATAGAGCTATCCTTGTTTTTCAGATTGTTATGCACATGAATAACGGCATCATCGCCTTCTTCAAATTCCAGAAGGGGTGCTGGAAATTGACCATTTACGGTAATCCGTTTTAAGGACTTTCCAGTGATATTCACACTCTGTTCATCAATATTCAGGTGATATTCTTTGACCGCAGCAAACGTCCACGATGATGACACTAAACACACCCCAATCACGAGGCTTTGACTTAATTGTATAGACATGACTAAACCTATAATTTAAAAATAAAAAGTTTTTTAAATCACGGTCAAGCTTTAGGGGGACGTAAAATCTGCTGCCAGAAACCGCTTAAATGCTGGGCGGAATAAGCAAAATTCAGCTGTGGATGTTCGGGAACAGGATTTAAATTGGCAAAACTCGGACTTTGCGCATCCAGCCAGGTGCCTAGACTTTGACAATGCAACTGTAGGCAATCATTACAACTGAAATGTTGCTGTTGATCGCTCATGCCCTGATGACAATCCAGATCATGGGACACGTTTACCTGTTCGACAGGATGCTGCTGTATATGCGGTTGAGTATTGGCTGAATCATGACAACCTGACATGGCCGCCATAGGCATTTTATCTTCATGCTGAATCGCCAATTCACTCATCATTTGCTGATGCATCGGCTGTTCAAATGCCAAGACAGCATTGCTCCACCCGATGGCAAAAACCATCAGGAACACAAACCAAGCCTGTTTGCGTAATGAAGTGAGCACAGTATTGTCCTTAGCCAATCCACAATAAAAGATAAATCATGTTATTTTGATTTCAGTCTAACATCATATGCACGATACAAGTTATACACAATTTTTAAATTTATGCTAAACAGTGTCAAGTCCGGTTAAATAATGCCAACTTAAACAATAAAGTTATTTTTTAAACAGTTTTATTTTTAAGCACCGATGAATAAAGCATCATATTTTTTAATAGCTTAACAAGCTAAAAAAGGACTCATTTGAGTCCTTTTTATATATTTAACGTCTAATTATTAAACTATTGATCTACAATTGTTTATAAACTAATCAAGTTATCCATACAGTTATCTACACAGATATCCATACGGTTATCCATAAGGTTATCCACAACTTAGCAATCATTAATTGTAGATTATTAGAGATTAACTGAGCCTACTTTTGCCAGTTCTGAACGCATTTCATCAATGACAGCTTGATAATCCGGCTTGCCAAAAATAGCAGAACCGGCAACAAACATATCTGCACCGGCTTCTGCAATTTCGCGAATATTGGCTGGTGTCACCCCACCATCCACTTCCAAACGGATGTCACGACCCGAGGCATCAATAATTTTGCGTGCTTGACGTAGTTTATCCAAAGTCATGGGAATAAATTTCTGACCGCCAAAGCCCGGGTTAACACTCATCAACAAAATTTGATCAACTTTGTCCAGCACATAATCCAAGTAATGCAATGGTGTGGCCGGATTAAACACCAGACCAGCTTTGGCACCACCCGATTTAATTAACTGTAAAGAACGGTCAATATGATCCGTCGCTTCTGGGTGAAAAGTAATAATGTCAGCACCCGCTTCCAGGAAATCGCCAATCATACGGTCTACCGGCGACACCATCAGATGCACATCAATCGGTGCCTGAATCCCGTATTTTTTTAATGCCTTACACACACCTGCGCCAAAAGTCAGGTTTGGTACGTAATGGTTATCCATGACATCAAAGTGTACGACATCGGCACCTGCTGCAAGCACATTTTCAACTTCTTCACCTAAACGGGCAAAGTCGGCAGATAGAATGGAAGGTGCAATTAGATATGGCTTGGACATGGAGAGAACCTGGCTATGCATTTGAATTGATTTTTCACATTATAACAAATTGCATCTTAGTGCTGTGAGTCAATCCTGTTTATTCAGGCATTGATGACAGCAAAAAAAATAAGGAGCTTTTATAGCACTGCTGTCCCATAGTTGAATTGCAGGTGTTAGATTTGTGAGTGTGGCAAGGATGCCACACATTCCCCATCACGACAGGATGTCGTGTATGGGGAATAAAGACTTTTGCCTACTTTTGGTCTGTCAAAAGTAGGGTTCAGCCTACACAAAGTTACTTAAACTTTTAAAGAAAGGACAAGGCTGTGAAAAAATTAAATATGATTTGCTTTAATATAAAATGTCATCATATTGATTCGGTGCTGAAATAAAATTTAAATTATGGGACAGTAGTGGCTGTTATAGCTCCCTGTTTTTTGAATAAATTTGCTGCTCAATCAGAGGTTATACATCAAGTTGTACCGCATGAAACTGCAGATGGTCATCCATAAAGGTCTGAATAAAGTAATAACCATGATCATAACCGACATGTTCACGCAAGGTCAGGGACTGACCTGCTTCGGCACAGGCCTGTTTGAATAAGGCCGGATTCAGCTGGCTATAGAACTGGTCCTTAGCACCCTGATCAATCAGAATCTCCTGAAACAAGGCACCTTTAGACTGAACCAGAGCCGTTGCATCATGCTTTTTCCATTCTGTCTGGTCAGCACCTAAATAATTAGAAAAGGCTTTCTCACCCCACGGACATTGGCTCGGCGCGCAAATCGGAGCAAAAGCGGATACCGATTTAAATTTTTCCGGGTATTTAAATGCCAGTGTCAGCGCACCATGTCCGCCCATGGACAATGTACTTTGTGTAGTATGCTTCTACAACGTGCTGTGAAAACCATATGGAATTTATAGCAATTTGTAAATACACAACATTGTTAGAGAAAGGGAACATGCGTAATAAATCACAGTCTTATTTCCTAAATTCACAAGCTCATATCAACTTTATTACGGAATATCGCCCAACATATTTTGATTCTGTAACTGATAGCTTTGAACAAACGGAAAGCATTTATTGTCCGCGATTCCCATCTTTAATCAAAAGTGATAATACTGTTTGGCACTTTGCTTCTATCTATCTGAACAATTTACTTATAGCTCAAAGGAAGAGCACAGCATTGTTAGAATCGGTTGCTTCCGATCTTATAGACTTTCTGAGATTTCTTGAGCATACAGAATTAGACATTTTATATTTACCTCCTAAAGCTGAAAAAAGAGTCACTTATCAATTTCATACATCACTTCTACAAAGAATTCGACTAGGCTTAATTTCACCAAGTACCGCACGTCAGAGAATGAATAGAATATTACGTTTCTATGATTTCTTAATTTCAGAAAATGTCTTTACACTCGAAGAATTAAAAAATAGGCCGTATGAAAAAATTAAGACCTATGTATCTTGCGTTTCATCGACAGGTGATATTTATAAAAAGCAGGTCGATAGTTCAAATCTAAAAATTAGACATAGCCCTCGCCCATCATATGGTGATGAAATCATCGATGGTGGAAGACTTCATCCGCTTACACCAAATGAAAAAAATATTTTTCTCCGGTATTTAGAACAATACACGACAAGGGAATTTCAACTTATTTGTTATATGGCTTTATATACCGGTGCAAGATTACAAACGATATGTACTTTTAGAGCTTTTCATATAAAAAATTTAATTACCAAACAGAAGCCTAATAGTGCTGATGATACCTACACCATTAGAGTCGGTGGAAAATCATTTATAGATACAAAAGGTTGCTATGAACAAAACTTAAAAGTACCTACATGGTTGATCGAAGAGATAAGAGATGGATCCGGAAATTTGAACAACTCCTATAAGTGATATTCTGCTCCTCAAATGATGTTATAAACATCAATATATGGAGTATTTTATGGCACGTAGACCAAG
>NZ_JBIQOC010000110.1:0-11354 GCF_044130295.1 Acinetobacter uliginosus
ATTGGTTTTGGAAAAAAAGAAGAATTTAAGAAAGTGCTAGCAATTTTAAGAAAGAAAAAGCCTGATAGGACAAGGATCCTATGAAATTTGTCGTGTACAGAGATTTTGCAATTTTACTGCAATACAAAATTACGTAGACTGTGTAGCCTTGAAGGTCATTTTTTGCATAGTGTAAGGATCAGTAAAATAGATGAGCACAGTTTTTGATTTGGAAATCACCGTTCAAGCAAAAGATATTGACAGTTTGGGACATGTCAATAATGTAGTGTATATGCACTGGATGCAGGATGTCGCTACTGCACATATTGATGCCTTGGGTTTGGGGCTGAATGAATACATGGAACTGAAGCATGCCATGGTTGCGGTAGAGCACCATGTACAATACCGTAAAGCGGCATTTGAAGGCGAAAAGATTATCTTGCGTACCTGGTTGGATGATATCAATGCCTTGTATTCTTTCAGGCAATATGTGTTTTATCGGCCCCAAGACCAAAGCGTTTTATTTATGGGGAATACCAAATGGGCCTGTGTGGAAATTGCCACAGGTCGGCCAAAACGCATGTCTCCCACTTTTAGCCAAGCCTACCAGCCGATATCGGAACAGGTGAATCCGCTGGATTTTAGTCAGTATGATGCGATGGCTTCAAATTGAGTACATAACTACAATCCGGTTTTATTTTGAAAATAACTGTCAAAGCGAAAAACGAACTCATTATTTAGGATACATTGAAAAATCCATCTGCTATAATCCTACGCAATTTCTATTCAGCTTTTGCCATGCATTAACTATTGGTTGCATGGCGTGTTTTTTTCTCAAGGTAGCCCATGGCGCAAGCTAAAAAATCTGTTGATATTAAAAACATTCGTAACTTCTCGATTATTGCGCATATCGATCATGGTAAATCGACACTGGCAGATCGCTTTATTCAAACCTGTGGAGGTTTGCAAGATCGCGAAATGCAGGCTCAGGTTCTGGATTCTATGGAACTGGAACGTGAGCGCGGTATTACCATTAAAGCGGCATCAGTGACGTTGTACTATACTCATCCGAACGGTCAAGAATACCAATTAAACTTTATTGACACTCCAGGACACGTAGACTTTTCATACGAAGTATCACGTTCGCTTGCAGCATGTGAAGGTGCGCTTCTGGTTGTTGATGCTGCGCAAGGGGTTGAAGCCCAGTCTGTAGCAAACTGCTATACTGCGATTGAACAGGGACTCGAAGTTTTACCAGTACTCAACAAGATTGACTTGCCGCAAGCTGAACCTGAGCGTGTGATCCAAGAAATTGAAGACATCATCGGGATTGAAGCAACTGATGCACCGACCTGTTCAGCGAAAACAGGTCTCGGTATTGAAGGCGTGCTTGAAACGCTGGTGAATGTTATTCCTGCACCTACAGGTGATCGCGAAGCACCGCTACAAGCTCTGATTATTGACTCATGGTTTGATAATTACCTCGGCGTGGTGTCTTTGGTGCGTATCAAACAGGGGCGTGTGCGTAAGGGCGATAAAATGTTGATTAAATCAACAGGACAATCGCACATTATTACCTCGGTAGGTATCTTCAATCCTAAACATACTGAAACAGGCATGCTTGAAGCGGGTGAAGTTGGCTTTATCATTGCAGGGATTAAAGATATTTTTGGTGCGCCTGTCGGTGATACCATTACCCTTGCGACTACGCCTGATGTTGCAACTTTACCTGGTTTCAAAAAGGTTAAACCGCAGGTGTATGCGGGTTTATTCCCGATTGATTCAAGCGATTTTGAACCGTTCCGTGAAGCACTTCATAAACTGCAAATCAATGACTCGGCATTATTCTTTGAACCTGAAAGTTCAGATGCCTTAGGTTTTGGTTTCCGCTGTGGCTTCCTTGGCATGTTGCACATGGAAATCGTACAGGAGCGTTTAGAGCGTGAGTACGATCTTGACCTCATTTCTTCTGCGCCAACCGTAATTTACGAAGCCGTGATGAAGAATGGTGAAACGATCTATATCGACAGTCCATCAAAAATGCCAGACGGTTCAACGGTAGAAGATTTGCGTGAACCGATTGCAGAATGTCATATCCTTGTACCACAAGAATACTTGGGTAACGTGATGACCTTGTGCGTGGAACGCCGTGGTGTACAAAAAGACATGAAGTTTATGGCTAACCAGGTTTCAATTACCTTTGAAATTCCAATGGCCGAAGTGGTCATGGATTTCTTTGATAAATTGAAATCATGTTCGCGCGGTTTCGCATCTTTAGACTACAACTTTATCCGTTTTGAAAGCTCATCGCTGGTGAAGGTTGACGTGCTTATTAATGGCGATAAAGTTGATGCCTTGGCCATGATCTGTCACCGTCAGGATGCACGTCACCGTGGTATCGCCCTGGTTGAAAAAATGAAAGACCTGATTCCGCGTCAAATGTTTGATGTGGCGATTCAGGCTGCCATCGGTGCGCAAATTATTGCCCGTTCAACTGTAAAAGCGATGCGTAAGAACGTATTGGCGAAATGTTATGGTGGTGACGTATCACGTAAGAAAAAACTTCTTTCTAAACAGAAAGAAGGTAAGAAGCGTATGAAGCAGGTGGGTAGTGTTGAAATCCCGCAAGAAGCGTTCCTTGCTGTGTTGAAAGTAGAAAGATAATAATAGAGGTCATATAGCTCATGGATTTTGATTTTAATTTAATTCTCGTTCCCGTCACGCTGATTTTTTTCTTGGTGTGGCTACTCGACAAGTTTGTTTTCAAACAAAGACAAAAACTGGGTAAGGGAAATGAAAATTTCATTATCACATGGGCATATGACTTCTGGCCAGTACTAGCCGTTGTTCTGGTGCTGCGTTCATTCCTGTATGAGCCATTTAACATTCCATCCGATTCTATGGTTCCGACTTTGGAAACGGGTGATTATATTCTGGTCAATAAGTTTAACTATGGTGTACGTCTACCGATTGTCAATACCAAAGTCATTGACGTGGGTGAACCGGAACGTGGCGATGTGATTGTATTCCGTTATCCGCCACAACCGACTATTAGTTATATCAAACGTGTGGTGGGTTTGCCGGGAGATCATATAGTCTATGATCATGGCCAGCTCAGTATCAATGGACAAAAAGTGGCGAAAGTTCCAGTGGAATTTAGCCGAGAAAAAGATATTCTTGATACACCAACTTCAATTTACCATCAAGAAACATTAGGCAAACATACCTTTAAAATGCGTGAGCTTGAAGGTGTAAATGTGGCCCGTCAGGCACCCTTTATCAACTATGTTGAAAATGGTAAATATTCATCTGAAAATGGTTTATATTGGGAAGTGAAAGTACCTGAAGGTCATTACTTCGCGATGGGGGATAATCGTGATCAGAGTGCTGACAGCCGTTTTTGGGGCTTCGTTCCGGAACAGAATCTAACAGGTCGTGCATTTTATATCTGGATGCATAAAGAACCTGGATTTAAATTACCGTCGTTTAAGCGCAACGGTGTAATTGATTAAGCATGATTGGAAAAAATAACAAATGCGTAAAAATCAACAAGGGGCATCTTATATTGCAGTTTTAATTGCAATTATGGGCTTTGCTTTCTTAGCAAAAATTGCCATCGCTGTTTGGGCACCGTACTGGGATGATCGGGTTGTAGATAGCCAGATTACAGAGTTGCTGCAAAGTAGCCCGGCCGATACCGATCCTTCAAAGTTTGCAAGTCAGATGAGTCAACGTTTAGAGATGAACAATGTTCGCGATCTTAAATTTGATGAAATCGCTCAGGTGACCAATATTGATGGACTGCAAGTGAAAAAAGAGTATGAGATAAGAAAGCCGTTCTTACTCAATATAGATTTAGTGTTAAAGTTCGAGAAAAGTTTTGATCAAAGGTCAGTCCAAACTAAGTGATATGCGCTTAGTCAACCGTATCGGTTATCAGTTTAAACAACCTGAATTATTGCAGCTTGCACTGACCCACCGATCGGTTAGTCATAAAACTAACTATGAACGTCTGGAGTTTTTAGGCGATTCATTGTTGGGGATGATCATTGCCCATTATTTGTATCAAGCCTATCCGCATGAAAATGAAGGGCGTTTAACGCGTATGCGTGCCACACTGGTTCGTCAGGAAGCATTAGGCAAAATTGCAAACGATTTGAAACTCGGTTCGTGTTTAATTCTCAGCACGGGTGAGTTGAAATCGGGTGGACATCATCGCGAATCTATTCTTGCTGATACTGTGGAAGCGATTATTGGTGCAATTTATGTTGATTGTCACGATTTAAATGTCTTGCAAGACATCGTGCTAAAATGGTACACGCCATATTTAGACCATATCGAACCTACAGACCAGCTGAAAGATCCTAAATCACGCTTACAGGAATATTTACAGGCACGTAAAAAACCTCTCCCTGTTTATGACGTTGTAGATATTCAAGGCGATGCTCCGAATCAGCATTTCAAGGTGGAATGTACGATTGAAGGCTTGCCTGTATTGTGTGGTGAGGGTTCAAGTCGTCGCTTTGCTGAACAGGCAGTTGCGGCAGATATCTTAAAACAATTGGAGCAAAAGTCTTAATGACTACTCATTCCGATCACATCGATGCTGATCACGAACCGCAAGACGGCGGTAACGATTTAATTAATCAATTCTTCAGTTTACAAGGAACGACGATTCCTTCGGACTTTAAAAGTGGCTTTGTTGCGATTGTAGGACGCCCGAATGTGGGTAAATCTACCTTGATGAACCATTTGCTGGGTCAAAAGCTTTCAATCACTTCACGTAAACCACAAACTACGCGCCACAAGATTGTGGGGATTGATACCCGAGAAAAATCTCAGGCAGTCTTTGTGGATACGCCGGGGATGCATAAAAAAGAAGTACGTGCCATCAATAAAATGATGAACCGTGCCGCTCATTCTGCACTTCGTGATGTCAATCTGGTGCTGTTTGTGGTTGACGCGCAAAAGTGGACGCAAAACGATGAACTGGTGCTGGAAAAACTGCAAAATGCAGAAATGCCGGTGATTCTGGTCATCAACAAGCTGGATACTTTTGAAAACAAGAATCAGGCCTTACCCTTGATTCAGGAACGTGCAAAGTTAATGAATTTTGCCGAAATCGTACCGGTATCGGCTTTACGTGGTGCCAATCTGGAACATTTGCGTAATACCATCGAAAAGTATTTGCCATTCCAGCCGCCACTCTATTCACTGGATCAAATCACCGACCGTTCAGAACGCTTCCTTGCTTCGGAAGTGATTCGTGAAAAAATCATGCGTCAGTTAGGTGAAGAGCTGCCGTATGATTTGACCGTGCAAATTGAATCTTTCAAGACTGAAGAAGCGACCATTAATGCGAAAACAGGTCGTCCAAAAGCGGCGTGTACCTATATTGATGCCACCATTTTTGTTGATCGTCCTGGTCAAAAGGCCATCGTAATTGGTGAAAAAGGTTCTAAGCTGAAAAAAATTGGTATGGATGCGCGTGCCGATATGGAAAAAATGTTCGAACAGAAAATCATGCTGACCCTTTGGGTGAAAGTTAAAGGTGGCTGGTCTGATGATGAGCGTGCATTAAAAAGCTTGGGTTATAGTGATATCTAAAATCTAGGTTTTACTTTGAAAGGAGCTGTAATGATGAAAGTGCTGACTGTTCTGGCATGTGTATTGTTCCTGCAAGGCTGTATTTACAAGATTGTTACAGTTCCGGTCAAAGTGGCCTATAAAACCACTAAAGGCGTGGTTAAAGGTACGGCAGCTGTGGTGGGTGCCGTCATTCCAGATGGGGATGATGAAGAATCTGATTCTGAAAAGAAAAAGGATTAGACTTAAGCCTGTATGCGCAATGAAACCTTGCATGGTTATTTAATCCATCATCGTAAATACCGTGAGCGCAGCCATATTGTGCATCTGTTTACTCAGGAGCATGGTCGTGTGGATGGAATTTTAAGACAAACGCCACCGCCGCAATACCAACCGATTTGTCTGCAAGCTTCGGGTAAATCTGAGCTGAAAAATTTTACCAAACTGGAAATTGTCAATCAGCCGATTTTCTTTTTTGGCGATGCCTTCTTTTCCGGTTTCTATCTGAATGAAATTATCCTGCGCTTGTGCCCGGTTGAAGTGGAAATGCCACAAACCTTTGTGCAATATCATCAGACCTTGCAGCAATTGCAACAATTGGCACAGCAGGAGCATCCTGATCTTTTTTTAAGACAAATCTTACGTCAGTTCGAGCATGCACTTTTAGAAGAACTGGGCTATGCACTTGATTTTACAGTGGATGCACAGCAACATAAAATTCAGGAATCACAATCTTATCTGTTTCAGCTCAATGATGGTTTTATTCCTACAGTACAACAGTCACGTTCGACTTTATCTGGACAGCAGATTCTTTCGATGCATGATTATGAAAAGGGTAGGGATTTTAATCCTGAACAGTTACAATTGTTGACTAAGCTGTATCGGCAGATCATCACTGCACTTTTGGGCGACCGACCGCTGAAAAGCCGTCAATTGTGGATTCAAAACACTCAATCTCAATCTTAATTTTAAACATAGTTAGGTAATTGTTATGGCTGCATTACTTGGTGTAAATATTGACCATGTGGCGACTTTGCGACAGGCGCGCGGAACCGCTTATCCAGATCCGGTAAATGCTGCTTTAATTTGCGAACAGGCAGGTGCAGAGGGTATCACCCTGCATTTACGTGAAGACCGTCGCCATATTCAGGATGATGATGTACGTCGTATGCGTCCTGTGCTGAAAACGCATATGAATCTGGAAATGGCCGTGACGGCTGAAATGGTGGAATTTGCCAAGGAAATCAAGCCTCATCATGTGTGCTTCGTTCCAGAAAAGCGTCAGGAAGTGACCACTGAAGGCGGTCTGGATGTGGTGGGTCATTTTGAAGATGTTAAAGCCGCGACTCAGGCCTTGTCTGCTATTGGCTGTGAAGTGTCTTTATTTATTGATGCTGACTTTGACCAAATTGATGCAGCTGTGGCTTGCGGTGCACCTACCATCGAGTTACACACAGGTGCTTATGCCGATGCCGAAACTGCAGAAGCACAGCAGCATGAACTTGAGCGTATTGTTAAAGGTGCGGAATATGCTGCATCTAAAGGTTTAATTGTGAACGCCGGGCATGGTCTGAACCTGGAAAATGTCACCCCAATTGCTGCAATTCCACATATTCATGAGCTTAATATTGGTCATTCCATTATTGCCGATGCAGTGTTTGTCGGTTTGACCCAAGCTGTTCAACAAATGAAAGCTGTGATTAAAGCAGCACGTTAAGATTTAAGTTTAAAAGTTATGTCGACAACCCATTATGATGATCTCATGAAACCTGTGATTGGCTTCCTGGGATGTGAAACACCAAAAGCGTGGCTAGATGAAGCCGTGAATAACCTGGAGTTACTCATGCAGGATCATGCCAATTGTGAAAAAAAAGCTGCTGGCACAGCCATGAACCTGATGTTCCGCTACAGCTTTTTTACCGATTTGCAGGTCAAGCTGGCACAACTGGTACGCGAAGAAATGCTGCATTATGAGCAGGTGCTGGAATTTATGTCCAAACGCGGACAGGAATGGAAAGCCGTGAGTGCAGGGCGTTATGCAGGCATATTGCGCAAGGAAATTCGTACCTACGAGCCGGAAGCATTGATTGACGTGCTGATTATTGGTGCATTTGTGGAAGCACGTTCCTGTGAGCGTTTTTATGCACTTGCGCCCCTGGTTGATGAAGAGTTAGGACGCTATTATCGCTACCTACTTAAATCTGAATCACGCCATTATGAAGATTATCTGGCACTGGCCTTAGATGTTGCCAAAACATCTAAAATGAAAGACCCGGAAGAAGACATTCAGGGGCGTATCGAGCATATCCGTGAAGTGGAAAAGAATTTAATCCTTTCAGAAGATGATACTTTCCGTTTCCATAGTGGTGTGCCGCGTCAAGCTGCTTAAATACTTTTGATCTAACAAATCCTCTATTCAAATAGAGGATTTTTTATATCTTACGATTTATTTTAATCTTAAATAAAAATGCCAATCTAAAGGTTTTAGATTGGCATTTATTGATCAGCCTAGTTTCAGGCTGATCTTCAATTAAGCTTCAATGGTCTGCACCGCAATTTTTTTTGCAGGATCAGTTTTGCGACGTACCGAAGGAACTGGTTCACCATAATACTGACGGTCGGCAAAGTAACTTGAACGAACCATAGGGGCTGCCCAGATATTCTTGAATCCAAGTTTCTGACCGTGGGCGGTATAGCGTTCAAATTCTTCTGGAGTCACGAAACGGTCAATCGGTGCATGCTCTTTAGAAGGCTGTAAGTATTGACCAATAGTCACGTAATCGACATCGTGTGCTTTTAAGTCATCCAGCAATGCAATCACTTCTTCTTCAGTTTCACCAATACCGACCATCAAGCCACATTTGGTTGGAACGTCCGGGCAGTATTCCTTAAACATTTTCAGTAAGTTTAAAGAATGCTGATAATCTGAACCTGGACGCATCGCTTTATACAGGCGCGGCACGGTTTCAATATTGTGGTTGAATACGTCCGGTGGGCACTCGGTCATGATGCGAAGCGCGATGTCCATACGACCACGGAAATCCGGTACCAGAATTTCTAATAAGGTATTCGGGCTTAAACTGCGGGCTTCTTTAATACAGTCTACAAAATGCTGTGCACCGCCATCTCGAAGGTCATCACGGTCAACCGAAGTAATAACCGCATATTTTAAACCCAGATTGGCAATGGTTTCGGCCATATGACGCGGTTCGTCAGGGTCAAGGGCATTTGGACGACCATGTGCCACGTCGCAGAAAGGACAGCGACGGGTACAGATATCACCCATAATCATAAAGGTTGCGGTACCGCCACCAAAACATTCTGGCAGGTTCGGGCAAGCGGCTTCTTCACACACCGTATGTAATTTTTGCTCACGCAGCGTGGTTTTAATACGTTGAACTTCTTCAGGAGCCGCCATTTTTACCCGGATCCAGTCCGGCTTGCGTGGCGTTTCAACCGTAGGTACAACTTTTACAGGAATACGAGCGACTTTCTCTGCGCCACGAAGTTTGACACCCTGTTCAGGTTTACGGTTTTCAGACATATTCAACTTTTCCACTGTTTTTTGACGGGGGAGATACTAGATATATTAGGTCTCTCATTATAACGGACTTGAATCTAAATGGGGTAAAAAGGATATTCATTTAATAAATGTAGTCATCACTTAATATATGTGAGGTAAATACAGAAAATTACGAGTATTTACGTCATAATATAGCCAAGATAGACCAATATTGAAGATAGGAGCGTTGAATGCCACGTAAAAAAGAGGTCGTTAGTGGAACTTTCGTTAAATACGATGCGGTAGTTCTCGGCTCAGGCCCTGCGGGTGAAGGCGCGGCAATGAAACTTGCTAAATCAGGCAAGCGTGTTGCAATTGTTGATATGCGTGAACAATTAGGTGGTAACTGTACACACGTAGGTACCATTCCAAGTAAAGCATTACGTCAAACAGTATCGAGCATTTTGCGTTACCAGCGTGACCCGATGTTCCAGAAAGTGGGCGAATGGAAGCAGTTCACCATGAAACAGGTGCTGCGTAATGCCCATAAAGTGATTCAGCAACAGGTTGAAACACACTCCCGTTTTTATGACCGTAACAAGATTGATATTTATCATGGTCGTGCCTATATCCAGGATAAAAATACCGTATTGATCTTTAGCCCTGAAGGCATAACAGAAACGATTGTTTTCCAGCAATTAGTTATTGCGACAGGTTCACGTCCATACCGTCCGGCGGCGCTTGATTTCAATCATCCACGTGTATTTGATTCAGACAAAATTCTGGATCTGGATTATTCAATTCAAAAAATTATTATTTATGGTGCCGGCGTTATTGGTTGTGAATATGCATCCATTTTCATTGGTCTGGACCATAAAGTTGATTTGATTAATACCCAGCCTAAATTGCTCAGTTATCTGGACGATGAAATTTCTGATGCCTTATCTTACCGTTTACGTGAACAGGGTGTATTGATTCGTCATAATGAACAAATTGATCATCTTGAGACATTTGATGATCATGTGGTGTTGCATTTGCAAAGCGGCAAGAAAATTAAAGCCGATGCCATTTTGTGGTGTAACGGCCGTTCGGGGAATACTGACGGTTTAGGTCTGGAAAATGTAGGCATTACCCCAAACAGTCGTGGTCAGCTCACTGTGAATGATCAGTACCAGACTGAAGTGGAAAATATCTATGCTGCCGGTGACGTGATTGGTTGGCCATCACTGGCTTCTGCTGCTTATGACCAGGGGCGTTGCGCTGGTTCAAACATGAGCGGTGAAGAGAACGTTAAACCGGTAACGGATATTCCGACAGGTATTTATACCATTCCGGAAATTTCTTCGATTGGTAAGACTGAACAGCAATTGACCGAAGAAAAGATTCCTTACGAAGTCGGTCAGGCATCTTTCCGTCATTTGGCACGTGCACAGATTACCGGTGACACCGTAGGTGAATTGAAAATTCTATTCCACCGTGACACCTTAGAAGTGTTAGGGGTGCATTGCTTTGGTAATAACGCTGCCGAGATTATCCATATTGGTCAGGCTGTGATGAATAGCCCGAACAATACCATCAAGTATTTTGTGGAAACCACATTTAACTATCCGACCATGGCGGAAGCGTACCGTGTAGCAACCTTGAATGGTATGAACCGTTTATTCTAAGATTTTCTGAATTTTAGATGCGAAACCCGTAAGTGAATGCTTGTGGGTTTTTGTTTATTTTGTAGGATAAAATATCTCATCAGGGCATGAGAGTGAGAATAGTGCTTAGTGCAAACCCGCAAGATCAAGTGTTCCTATTTTGCTTATCACTTGCTTGGATTTAGGCTGCCATTTTACGGCATTCTACCGCACATTGCTGGCAAGTTTCGGCACATCGCTGGCAATGTTCTGCTTCATGTTTACTGCATTCTTTGGCGCAGTAATCGCACATTTGAGCACAGAGCTGACAAATTTCCTGCATAAAGGCAGAGGTTCTTTGTTCAGATCGAGCGCATAAGTTGCACATATCTGCACAGTCCAGACAGCGTTTAATGCATTCACGCATCATCTCTATCTCATTTTCATCCAGACAGGCAGCTGCACAGGTGGTACAGGTCAAAGAACAGGTCATACACATTTGGACACAATCTGAAAAGCTGACAGTATTCATTCTGTTTTTCTGATTAATAATTTTGGCTCTAGACTAGCAGATTTACACTTAATTTTACCTAATGAGGTTCCACAGCTCAGTTGCTAACTCATTAGGTTCCCTCATCCAACGCCATTCAGTTTCTTTAAGA
>NZ_JBIQOC010000111.1:0-11111 GCF_044130295.1 Acinetobacter uliginosus
AGGAATTATTTAGACCAATGATCAAAAACTTCATTGATGACTTTATTCTCGATAAAAATCATCTGCTACCACAGAGAATCTATAAATAATACTGCGTAAGTCCTAGAAAGATGGCATTGCAGTGAAATGGTTATTCTTTCCGGGTGCAGGACCTGCCACCAATGAAGCCTTAGCCAACGGTAAAGTCGATTTTGCTTTACATGGCGACTTGCCGTCATTGGTGGGTCGTTCAACGGGCCTTAAAACCAAGGTGCTATTTTCAACTGGCCGCTTTGGCCCAACCTATGTAGTAGTGCCTGCGAGTTCAAATGCCAAGTCATTTGCAGACTTAAAGGGCAAGAAGTTTTCAATCTTTAAAGGGACAAATCAACAGATCGTTTTTAACCGTGTCCTGGCTAAATATGGCTTTACTGAACGTGACTTACGTGTCATTTCACAAGACGCTTACTCTGCGCGTACCGCACTGGCCACCGGGGATATTGATGCTGCGATTACTTCACCCTTTAGTCTGGTTTCACGTGGGGTCGCCAAGAAGCTTATTGAAATTAAAGATCCAAAAGTTGCCCCACTGGCGCATTTCTGGGTAACTGAAAGTTTTGAAAAACAATATCCAGAAGTGACGCAGCGAGTCGTTACCACGCTGATCAAACAGGCAAAGTGGAGCTCGGAAGAAGCCAACCGTGTCACCCAGTATAAGCTGTGGTCACAAAGCGGTATACCACTGGTCGATTACCAAAAAACTTGGGATGGCTGGAACTTGAAAGACCGTACTTCGCCATTACTGGACGAGTTTCATCGTGCACAAATTGACAGCGCATTAAAAATTGCCAAAGACGCAAAACTCATCCGCCGCGATGTCGATACCAAAACCTGGTATGAGCCGAAGTACTTAAACAATGCCTTGAAAGAACTGAATTTACAGAACTATTGGCGTGCATTTAATGCCAATGGTCAGCCGAAATAATTCAGGAATGTGGTTATGAATCCGATTGAAAGCAATGTTGTCCTTAGCCCCCTGAGCGCAAAATTCATGGGCAGTTTTGTACTTTTGACCATTATTGCCGGTTTAGGCGTCGGTGTTGCCCGTATTTTGATTTCATTGTACGCCGTGCAGCTCGAAGCAACAGAGCTTCAGTTGGGACTGATTGCAGCAGCGCAAAGTGCAGGCATTCTGCTGATGGCGCTGCCGATTGGGGTCATGGTGCAGCGTCTCGGTTCACTGAAAGTTTTTAGTCTGGGTAGTGTGATGGGTGCAGCTTTGTATGCGCTCACCCCACTGCAGGAAAGTGCCTGGTATTTACTGGCATTGACAGCCTTGGTGAGCTTTGTCTTGCCGATGCGCTTTGTCTCGATTAATACCGTTTTCCTGAGCAATTTAAAGCGTCTTGGGCCAGCCAAAGCAGGCTGGTTCAGGGGTTCACACATGATGGGATTTTTCCTGATCGCCCCGGCTTTAACCGTCTTGCTGATTCAGCACTTTGGTTATAGCAGCAGTTTTTACTGTGTGGCCTTAATGTTTCTGGCCACGCTATTTTTTGCCCCGTTTTGCTTTCAGCAAGTACATCAGACTGCAGCCAATGCACCGCATTTTCAATGGCGAGATGTAGTTGCCCCACTGGCATTACTGAAAGCCCATGCTGCCTTGCGTATGGTCTGCGCTTTAGAGTTTTTAAGCAGTCTGGCCAATAACTTTTTTGGTTTTTTCATTGTCGTCATCGCCATTCAAAGCTTCTCCATGGCTGAATCGGCGGCAGTCATGTTGTTGACGACCCAAGGCCTGGTTTTTGTCGGTTCCTTATTTACCCTGGGCGGTTGGGCCGAACTGATTGGCTATCCGAAATTTTACTGGATCGGACTGAGCTTAATGGGCAGTGCCTTACTGATTTTAGCCATCACGCCGATTACATTCTGGATGTGGCCGGCATCGCTGATGCTGGGTCTTGGTTTGGGCATGCTGCACATTGCCAACCTTATGGCATTTGCCAGGGTGGGCGAACAAACCGCAATGGCAAAAATTTCACCGATTGTAGCGCTGGTTGGCCCAGCCGGTGGCTTGTTTGGCGGCTTTTTAGGGGCTGCATTGGGTGCCAGTGTAGGCTTACAAAACCTGTTTTTCCCGATTGGTCTGGCCTTTATCGGACTGATTTTATTGATCTCTCGTGATCAGGCATTTATCTCTTTTTTAAAGCCTGATGATTCACAACAACCAGCAGAAGGACAAGAATCATGAGCCTTACGAATGTAAGCACACATTCGGTACAGTGGCAAAGTTACCGTAGTGCATTTGAATTTTTTAAGAAATACCTGAAAGTAACCTTGCAATTGGCTTGTGGTCTGCTGCTACCGGTGTTGTTTTTGGCGGTGTGGCATGTGGCAACCGTGCAGCAGTGGTTGCCAGAGCAAATTTTGCCAGCGCCACAATTGGTGTGGACGACCACTGTTGAACTTTGGCAGTCTGGCGATTTGCAATTCCACTTTGCCACCAGTGCCAAACGTATTTTCTGGAGCGTGGCTTTAGGGGTGAGCGTAGGCTTAAGTTTGGGGATCTGGTTTGCATTATCACAGCGTGCGCAGCGTTTTGTCTTGCCAACGATTCAGCTCCTGACCCAGTTTCCAATTATTGGCTGGATTCCACTGCTGATGATTTTCTTGGGTATTGATGAAGCCTTGAAGATTGTCGCGATCTCATTAGCCGTGGTTTCACCGGTGCTGATCGCAACCTTTAAAGGCATTCAGCAAGTACCAAACCGTTTAATTGAAGTGGCACTGGTTTACCAGTTTTCTAAATTCCAGACTTTTTCCAAGGTGATTTTACCGGCAAGCCTCCCTGCGATTATTAGCGGTTTACGCCAAGGCGTGATGCAGGCGTGGCTGGCTCTAGTGTTTGTGGAATTACTGGCAAGCAGTGAAGGCATTGGCTTCCTCATGGTCTGGGGACGTCAATTGATGCAGATGGATATTATTTTCATGGGCATTATTTTAATTGGCATCACGGGTTTTGTTCTGGACAGTGGTTTGGCTGCTTTTGAACGTCTTGCTCGTTTTTATGCAACACGGGTAGGGGGTTAATCATGTCAGAACTCAGTCTTGAAAAATCAGCCATCCGTGTAAATTCAGCTGTGGAAAAAAGCATTAAAGTGCTGCAAGCCTTGATTTTACCTCTCATGTTTATTGCACTCTGGGCCGTGGCATCCGCTTTACAGTGGCTCGATCCTAAACTGATTCCATCACCACTCACGGTATTAACGGGTGCAATTCAGAGCTTTAGCCAAGCCGAATTTTGGCAGGGTTTTGTGGCGAGCTTAAGTCGTAATTTTGTCGGCTATGCCATTGGTGCAATACTCGGTGTTGCCTTTGGTGTGGCTTTAGGGACTACACGCTGGATCAACTGGTTATTTGCACCTGGTTTTAACGTATTGCGTCAGGTCTCACTGTTTGCCTGGTTACCGTTGATCTCGACCTTTTTAGGCTACGGCAATGGTGCAAAAATCCTGTTTATCAGCCTTTCGGTATTCTATCCCGTGGCGCTGCATAGCCTGGAAGGCGTGAGCAGTATCAATGCGAAATACAATGAAGTCGCAAGAGTCTATCAGTTTCCAAAACTGTATACCTACCGCAAGCTGATTTTACCGGCCGCCAGTCCACAAATTTTTGTCGGTCTGCAACTGGGCTTGATTTTCGCCTGGCTGGCAACCGTAGGTTCCGAATTTTTACTGGCCAATTATGGCGTTGGGCTGGGTAATCTGGTCATTCGTGGCCGTGAGCAGTTTAATGTGTCCTTGATTATTTTAGGCATGCTGAGCATTGGTTTTGTCGGGGTGATTTTAAACAGCATCCTTGTCCGCATAGAACGAAAAGTCCTGCGTTGGCAACAGCGCAGTTAGGAGAAATAACAATGAAAATACTCCCAAAATTTTGGCAAAAAGCGGTCTTGGCTGCCGTGATCGGTGCAAGTGTCGTTGCAGGCTGTAGCACACAACAGCTGGAAAAAAATCCTGCCGCAGCAGTGACGAATTTGCGTTACCAAAGTTATCCCGGTCTGGTGTCCTTGCCTGAACTGGCACAAGACTTGGGTTACCTGGGCAAAATTAAACTGGATTATGTCGGCACGGTACAGGGTGGTCCACAAGACCTGCTCACGCTGGTTGCAGGCGATGTCGATTTTGCCTCGGCCTTTAATGGTGCTGTGGTCAAAGTGATTGCTGCAGGTCTGGATGTCGTGCCAGTTGTTGCATCTTATGGCAGTGATGCGGAAATGAATGTGGGTTTCTATGTACTGGAAAATAGCCCGATTCGTAGCGCACGCGATTTTATTGGCAAAAAAGTCGCGGTAAATGCCTTTGGCGCACATTATGAATTTATCGTGAAAGATTATTTACTGCGTCATGGTTTAAGCGAAAAAGAAATCCGTGAGGTGGAGCTGATTGTCTTGCCGCCAATCAGTGCCGAGCAAGCCTTACGCAATGGGCAAATTGATATTGCCGTGTTCTCGGGCATTTTGGAAAAACGCGCATTAAAGAGCGGTGGGGTGCGTCCGGTGTTTAAAGATATTGAGCTTTATGGACCATTTACTGCCGGCAGTTATTCAATGCGCCGTGACTTTATTGAGCAAAATCCGGAGCTGGCCAAAACCTTTGTCAATGGTGTGGCACGTGCACAAGAGTGGCTACACAGCACACCAAAAGAACAAATTATTGCGCGTATGGAAAGCATTATTGATAAACGTCAGCGCAACGAAACCAAAGTCCTGATTCCGTTTTATACCGGAACCGGTGTACATGCAGTGGGGGGGGTGCAAAAAGACCAAGACTTCGCACCTTGGGTCAAGGCTTTGGTACAAGAGCAGAAATTAAAGCCGCATCAGCTCAATGTCAGCAGGTTGTACAGCAATGAATTTAATCCTTATGCAGCACAAAAAAAATTAAGATTAAAAAAGGAATATAACCATGACCAGTGCTTTAAATTTAGATCATGTGCGTAAGGTTTTTCCCGCACAAAATCATCCCAACAGTAAAAATTACAAACCTGAATTCGTGGCGGTTGAAGATGTCACTCTAGATATTCAGCAAGGTGAATTTGTTTCCATCGTGGGTCCTAGCGGCTGCGGTAAATCGACTTTACTTGACCTGATTGCCGGCCTGACCAAACCCTCTTCAGGGCAGATTTTACTCAGTGGCAAACAGATTACCCAACCGGGTCTGGATCGTGGCATTGTGTTTCAGCAATATGCGCTGTATCCCTGGCTGACCGCTTTAGAAAATATTGAATTTGGTCTGGAAGCTAAAGGTGTAGATAAAAAAACTCGCCGTGAGAAAGCGCAGTATTATCTGCAACTGGTGGGACTTTCTGGCTTTGAAAAGCATTATCCGAATGAACTTTCAGGCGGCATGAAACAGCGTGTCGCAATTGCACGCAGCCTCGCCTATGAACCTGAAATTTTATTGATGGATGAACCCTTTGCCGCACTGGATGCACAAACCCGTGAAACCCTGCAAGAAGAACTGATTAAAATCTGGCAAAGCTCGAAAAAAACCATTGTTTTCATTACCCACAGTATTGATGAAGCAATTTTCCTGAGCCAGCGCGTGGCAATTATGACTTCACACCCTGGACGCATTAAAGAAGTCATCGAGATTCCACCAAGTCTAAAAAGTAATGCCGAAGATATTCGCTCAACTGCGGAATATGGCCAATTACGTCATCAAATCTGGTCGCTTTTAAGCGAAGAAGTGATTAAGGCACAAGCACTCGAAAAAGATAAACAGCTTGCTCACGCATAAATAAAATTGAGGATTATTCATCATGTCATCGACTCAACAGGCGATTCCGCATAGCGAAGCCTTTAGCTCGTCCAAACCACGCCTGGAACTAAGCTGGCTGAACACCATTTTTAAACGCAGTATTGCCATCATATTATTTTTACTGCTTTGGGAAACCTTACCTCGAACAGGTGTGGTCAGTCCGGCATTTTTACCGCCATTATCTATCGTATTGGAAACGGCCTGGCAGCTTTATCAAAGTGGTCAATTGGGTACGCATTTCTTTGCCAGTATTCAGCGTTCAATCATTGGTTTTGCTCTGGCCTTAGCGATTGCCATTCCACTGGGTTTGGTGATCGGCTGGTACAAATTGGTTGCGGAAACCCTCAATCCATTACTGGAACTGTTTCGTAATACCACGGCGCTGGCTTTAATGCCGCTGTTCATTTTATTTTTAGGTATTGGCGAAGCCTCTAAAATCAGTTTGCTGGTCTATGCCTGCACCTGGCCAATTCTCTTAAATACCATTACCGGTGTACAAACGGTCGATCCGCTACTGATTAAATCTGCACGTACCATGGGTTTAAAACCCTATCAACTGTTCCGTAAAGTGATTTTACCCGCTTCTGTCCCGACCATATTTGTCGGTATCCGTCTGGCCGGTGCAATCTCGATCCTGGCTTTGGTGGCAGTAGAAATGTTTGGTGCCAAAGCCGGACTGGGTTATCTGATTATGTATTCACAGTTCAGTTTTGAAATTCCACAAATGTTCGTGGGAATTTTAGTGATTACCTTAGTCGGATTATCGTTTAATTATATTTTAATTGGCCTGGAAAAATATTTTACGGCCTGGAAACGTAATCCAGTCGAATAATAAAAAATAAAAAACATTAAAATAGACTTCTTTCATAATTATTCACACCCTCTTTTTATTTCTCCCATAGGGAGAAATAAAAAGGAATTTATAAAAGAAGACTAATAAAAAACCTCGATAAATAAATCGAGGTTTTTTATTATATGGTTAAAATTTAAATAGTAAAGTAAAAGCATAATAAAATAAATTGGTGGATATTTATAATAAGCCATATTTAATTAACCGGGTACGAATCACATTACGGGTCACGCCTAATAATTTGGCCGTATGTACCTGGTTATACTGACAGTATTGATAGGCACTGCGAATAAATTTTTCTTCAATCAGCTCATTGATATTGGTCTGTTTAAACTGTTCCGAAGACTGAAAAATACGCTGAAATGTCTGTTCCAAAAGTTGTCCTGCATCCTGAAGATCCTTAATTGTTCCATTCACTGAAGCAGTTGAAGCAAAGCTAAAAGATTCAGTTTTTTGGGCAATCGATTGAATACTGGAGAAAGTAATATCTTCCGGTTCAATTACGCCATTTTTACTGACTAAAACGGCATGCTGAATGGTATTTTCCAGCTCGCGGATATTGCCGGGCCAAGGGTGCAAAGTCAGCTTTTTGAGCGCCAGTTGACTGAGACGTAATGGGGTCGCATGCGGGTCGGTCTGGTAGACCTGAATAAAGTGTTTTGCCAGCGGCAGAATGTCATCACGACGCTCTGCAAGCTTTGGAATTCTGAGTAAAGCCACATGCAGGCGATAAAATAAATCTTCCCTGAAACGTCCGTCCTGTACGGCTTTTTCCAGATCGACATTAGTCGCGGCAATAATGCGAACATTGATTGGAATCGGCCTGAGCGAACCGACACGCACGATTTCGCGTTCCTGTAAAATTCGTAATAATTTGACTTGCATTGACAGCGATAAATCGCCAATTTCATCTAAAAATAAAGTGCCATTATGGGCTGCTTCAAACCAGCCCACACGGGTATGGATTGCACCGGTAAAAGCACCTTTTTCGTGTCCAAAAAGTTCACTTTCGACTAATGATTCGGTGAAAGCGCCACAGTTCACCGCCACAAACGGGCCTTTGGCGCGATGGCTGAGCTGATGAATCTGCCGGGCGACCAGTTCTTTGCCCGTGCCGGTGTCGCCAATAATCAACGCATTAGCTTCACTTGGTGCAATCTGTTCAATACGGGCAAGCAGCGCCTGTGATAAAGGATCTTCAAATACCATCGCCGTTGCACGCTTATGCTTCAGGGCAGAGGGTACATTGGGGTGGGTTAAAATAGACATGAGATTCTTATACTTGTTGAAAATGTTAATCATCATGAAATATTTAAAATGGAATGATAAATAATATATCGGTATTTGATTATCGCTTTCAGATATAAATTAAAGCTGGGATTCTTTATCTGTTTAAAAGATAAAAAAAATAGGGATAACTAAAGGATAAATCAAGATAAAGCAAATCAATAATCTGTTTTATATTAGAGATCTCTAAATAACAAAAGGCATAACTAAAATGGCAATTACTTCAGTAAATGTACGTAATCAGTTTAAAGGCATTATTCAAGAAGTATTAGAGGGTGACGTGGTTTCAGAAATAAATGTGGAAACCAAAGCCGGTCTGTTCACTTCAATTATCAGTACCCGTTCAGTCAAGGACCTGGACCTT
This sequence comes from Acinetobacter uliginosus, assembly GCF_044130295.1. NCBI lineage: Bacteria > Pseudomonadati > Pseudomonadota > Gammaproteobacteria > Moraxellales > Moraxellaceae > Acinetobacter > Acinetobacter uliginosus. The sequence continues at coordinate 8,303 of NZ_JBIQOC010000111.1, forward strand.
AAAGTCGGTTCTGAAGTGGTGGTGTTGATCAAGTCGACGGAAGTGTCCCTGGCGAAGCTTTAATTCGCCATTGCCTCAAGCTTTACAGGAGAATTGAGAGATGACACAGCAAGCAACCGGCCATGTATCTATTCAGCAGCTCAGGAAAACCTATCCCACACAAAACAATGACGCTTTAACCGTGCTGGAGGATATCAATCTGGATATTCAGCCGGGTGAGTTCATCAGTATTGTCGGCAGCAGTGGCTGTGGTAAATCCACACTGTTACGCCTATTGGTGGGGCTGGAAAACAGCTATCAAGGGCAGATTCTGGTGGATGGCAAAAAGATTTTTGGCACCAGTTTACAACGCGGGATCGTGTTTCAGGACCACCGCCTTTTTCCCTGGCTAAGCGTGCGTGAAAATGTGCGTATTGCACTGCATCAGAGTAAGCTGACACGGGCTGAAGAAGACAAGCTGATTGATGAACATTTACAATTGGTCAATCTGACCAGTTTTGCCAATGCCTATCCATCCCAGCTTTCAGGTGGCATGAACCAGCGTGTGGCGATTGCCCGCAGTCTGGTGAACCGGCCGGAAATTTTATTTCTGGATGAGCCTTTTGGCGCACTGGATGCCTTGACCCGTCAGAACCTGCAGGACGAATTACAGCGGATTTGGCAGGCAGAAAAAATCACCATGGTGATTGTGACCCATGACGTAGAAGAAGCGGTATTTTTAGGGGATCGCGTGGTGGTGATGCAACCTCATCCGGGCCGGATTAAACGTATTGTTGATGTTCCTGTTGCCCATCCGCGTAAACGTGAAGATGTCCGTTTGCATAATATTAAAAATGACATTTTGACGGATTTTAGCGATCCGTTAAAAGACCAGTTACACCGCAATAAACCGGCAGCGAAATTTTCTGATTATCAATTTGCCTGGTAATCTTTTTTCCGCGTGATCCAAAAGCCTGCGTAAAGTGGGTTTTTTTATGTCGATTGAAAAGGATCAGACATAAAAAATCCCTCACGAATGAGGGATATTCAACTGTTGAAATTAAGACGCTTTCACCTGCTGAACTGCCAGCACATACTGGTTTTCTGGGCGTTTCAAACCTAAGTTTTCGCGTAAGGTTTTGCCTTCATATTCGGTACGGAACAGGCCGCGGCGTTGCAGTTCGGGGACCACCAAATCCACAAAGTCATCCAGGCTGGCTGGCGTGGTTGGCGGCAAAATGTTAAAGCCATCCGCCGCTTCGTTTTCAAACCAGGCCTGTAATTCATCGACCACTTGCTCTGGGGTGCCAATAATGGTCCAGTGCCCACGTGCACTTGCCACCCATTGATAAAGCTGGCGAATGGTAAAATTATTTTTACGTGCAATCTCCAGAATCAGCTGGTTGCGGCTAGCCCCATTCTCTATTTGTCCAATATGTTCAGGTAATGGCTGGTCCAGGTCAAACTGTGACAGGTCTTCGGTAAAACCACCCAGTTGCTGGATTAAAGACAGCCCCAAAGCCGGATGAATATAGCTGTTCAGCTCATCATATTTGGCCCGCGCTTCTTCCTCGGTTTTGCCGACAAAGATAGATACGCCCGGCATAATCTTCAGGTCATCCGCATGACGGCCATATTTGGCCAAACGGCCTTTCACATCATGGTAGAAAGCTTGGGCATCTTCAAGTTTTTGCTGGGCCGTGAATATCACTTCCGCAAATTTTGCCGCCAGTTCACGACCATCTTCCGATTGACCCGCCTGAACAATCACGGGATAACCTTGGGGTGGACGTGCCACATTCAATCCACCATGTACCGCGAGATGCTTGCCTTTAAAACGCGGTGGGTGAATTTTCTTGCCATCAAAGAATTGTCCTGTTTCTTTATTATATTCAAAGGCATCATCTTCCCAAGTATCCCAAAGTTTTTGTGCCACCTGGATAAATTCATCGGCACGTTCATAACGCTCTTTCGGGTGTGGAGCATCGCTTAAACCAAAATTTTTAGCCACAGGGATGCCCGCAGTCGTGACCACATTCCAGGCAGCACGGCCTTCGGATAAATGATCGAGTGAAGCAAACTTGCGTGCCAGGTTATAAGGCTCTTCATAAGTGGTCGATGCTGTAGCGATAAAGCCTATATGCTTGGTCACAGCTGCCAGGGCAGAAAACAGGGAAACAGGCTCAAGCCCCGCAGAGAAACCGCCGGTTAAACCCAGGTTCGGTGTGGTCTCCGGATCGACGGTCACGGGAACATCCGCCAGGAAATAGGCGTCAAATAAGCCGCGTTCAGCCGTTTTGGCCAGTTCTATAAAATAGTTTAAGTTGTGACTGTCTTGTGGACGAGCTTGCGGATGGCGCCAGCCGGCAACATGTTGTGATGTTGTGGGAATAAAGGCACCGAGTTTAATTTGACGCTTAGACATTGTTCTATCCTATGAAGTGTATTTTTCTCAATAGTGTCTATTTCAAGATGCATGCCATTTTAAAAATATAATTAAAACAATAATATAAAATACATAATATTTTTATGTGTTTAATGTTCAGCAGTAAAAAAGTTGCTTTGTTGCAAATGCAACAGTAGAAAAAATGCAGTACTTATATGAAATAAGGTCGATCTTCAAAAAAGAATACTTTGGGGCAAAGTAGTGATGAGAAAGATTAAAATGAGGTGAATTTCAAAATACATAAAAAATGCCCCGAAGGGCATTGGGGTAGTTCTTGAATTAAGAGCCTATCCAGTATTAATTTCATTCTTTTTTAGCACTTAAAAAAAGAATTTGTTAAAATTATTCAATGAGAAAACCATATCCCAGCGACATTAGTCGAGA
>NZ_JBIQOC010000112.1:0-10250 GCF_044130295.1 Acinetobacter uliginosus
GGTCAGCCTCAGGGTGAAGTGTGTCTAATCAACAGGGTTTTCGGTCTCTAAGTACTTTTTAAAGGAAACATCATCGACTCAAATCTCTATTTGCAACAGTGCCTTTGAAGATGTCTGAAAAGATGGTCGTCTATTTAACGGCAGAGAAACACATCCTAAGTTCTATCCCTCAAGGAATATGCGGTGGTGGTATTGTAGAACTTGAAATTGATTTATCCAATAAACAAACCGCGACTTTTAGAATAGGTTTTGATGCGAATGCTACCCATAGAATTCAACCAACAGTTTTCTAATTTCAGCTTTTAATCATTTTTCTATTGGATTTAGCTATGGCTATTTTAGTTAGATCCAGGCAAAACGTTGTACAAATGGAATGGAGGTAAGAAATGCGGTACTTCATATTCCTCAAAGTACACTAAATTTTGAATGTGATCATTTCTTAGGTTGATAGATTTTTACATTCTCATCCCTGAACAAGTGGAGCCAAAATCCGAAAAAAGAGGCTTCTGGAGCCGCTTCTTTAAGCCATATGGCTGATCTGATTGTTCACCTGGGCTTATTAAACTCGTGGAACATTGCTCAAAAATTAAGCGTGGAACATGAAGAATCCATAAAAAAGCCCAATCACTACTAATTGGGCTTTTTTCATTAACATAAGATTATGATTTATAATAAATAAAAATTTGCATTTCGTATAAGGTGTATTATGTTAATTTTAGGAAATCTAACATTTAGTCAAAAATACTAACTTGTAAATAGTCCTCATTCACTATATGTATTCTATCTTGATAATTTGTCGATCTTGGAAATACTCTCCATGAAGATATATCTTCTGATAATAGTTGACTATTATCTCCAATTTTTCGATATAAACTATCATCTTCAGTTTCTACTATAATTCCAACATTTGTTTGTCTGATTTTTCTATAACATTGTTCATCAATGATTTTTTTCTCTTTTTTAATCCATTCATTTTGAGAAAAATCATAAAATAATGCATTATTATCATCATCCAAACCTACTAATTTATTGCCATCAAACCAAGAATAAGTAGCTTCATTGACTAAACTATCTGGAATACCATTTTGTATATATTGTTTTAAATCAGATATCTTTTCTTGCGGTATGCTCTCTCTATTCTTTAACTTCTCTTCTATAATTTTTCTTGAGTCACTCGAATTAGATTTGAAATATTTGTCGCTCATAAGTCTTTTATATTCAAGCACTGCTTGAGTATCTAATTGATCCAATATAGCTATTGTGGAATTAAGTTCCCATTCGCAATCTAGACAAACTTCTGAATTGATAACTTTTCCATCTTGCTGTTTCAAATTAATATTATTAGCTTGCTCAACACTATTAATGACTTCTAATGCACCATTACATCCGGCAGCAAGCAAGGTTCTTCCCCAAGAGCCTGTACTAACTCCAAATACCTTTGATTCTCCCCATACTTTATATAAGTCATTAAAATTCATAACTTTACCATTATTCCAACTTTGACCAAAAGGTAATGCTTCTAGCCCTCTTTCAGAGGAAATGTATAAAATATTATCTTTGATATCTAGATCAGTAGACCAAACATCTAAATCGACACATATACCTTGTTGATATTCTTTTAAAAATTTTTGATCTAACTCAATAATAAAATCTTTTTCAAATCTAGTTTTTTCACGAGTGTCTATTAATTTCTTTTCAAATTTCTTTTTTGAATAATCTTTTTTAATATATTCTTTTATTAAATTATTCCAACTATAGGTACAAAGTACCCCATTTACATCTACTGTAAATAAGACACCAGAATAAATGAAAGAATCTAAAAAATTTCCTTCAATATTAATTTTAAATTCAGACATTATTTTATAGCCCTATTTAACTTAACAATCGTTTTTTTCTTCACGCCCGGTGACTGTTCCCATTTTTTTAAAATATCGCTAGGTGGAAAATCCGAAATAGTGTTTACAGGATAACCATGCCAATGATTTTCTCTGTGCTTAACAAATTTAGCAACCACCAAATTAATGCACTCATTCTTTCCTTTATATTTTGGTCTGTAATCTTCACCTATGACTAAAGGACTTTCATCTTCAACTTTAATAGCCCAAATCGATTCTGACTCTTCATGTAACCAATTTTGGTTGTAGCCATGGAAGAAAATCTCTTCCTCTTCTTTTATTTTTACAGTCCATTTACTTTTTTTATCTTTATCCCATTTAGGTGGTCGATGATCATCTTTATAGTCGTATACTGGCATAATGATAATTTTCATTAAAAATTTTTATATTATAGCCACTTAGTTTTCTAAAAATACAGAACATAAAATTTCTTATTTCAAATATTGCAATTGAAACCAACTATCCCCCCCTTTATTTAACATAATGGCTGTTATACGAATTGAATTTGTTAGAACCCATTTAAAGTGTCTATATTCTCACCAATAAAAATGTCTAGTTTATGATGGTTTTCACCATCATGGACTGGATATAAATATAGATGCTGATCACTATGTCTGATAAAGAAATTCAACGTCTTGTAGTTCTGCAAGACGTTCGAGATCATCGTATTACCCAAGTCCGTGCTGCTGAAATCCTGAATCTTTCCACCCGTCAAATAACCCGATTATTGCAGAAGCTCAATCAAGACGGTGTTTCAGGTCTGGCGCATGCCAGTCGCGGTCAACCGGGCCATCATCGCCATGACGATTTATTAAAATCGCAATGTCTTTCCATTATTTCTGAACATCTGCTTGGATTTGGACCCACCTTGGCGCATGAAAAGCTCAGCAGCATATTTGACCTGAATATCCCGGTAGAAACGGTTCGGCGCTGGATGACGGCCAATGACCTGTGGATTCCTCGATCCAAGCGCCTTAAACGTCCATATCAGCCACGTTATAACCGGGATTGCTTCGGTGAGCTGATCCAGATTGATGGCTCATATCATGACTGGTTTGAAGGAAGAGCCACCAAATGCTGTTTGCTGGTTTATATCGATGATGCTACCGGCAAGCTGTTGCATCTGCGCTTTTGTGAGGCTGAAACGACCTTTGATTATATGCTTTCAACCCGAGCCTACATTGAGCAATACGGCAAGCCTCTGGCCTTTTATAGCGATAAACACTCGGTATTCCGAGTCAATCAGAAATCCAGCCAAGACAGCAAGATCACTCAATTTGGCCGGATTCTCAACGAGTTAAACATTGATATTATCTTCGCCAACTCACCACAGGCCAAAGGTCGTGTGGAACGTGCTAACAGGACACTTCAGGATCGTCTGATCAAGGAGATGCGTCTGGAAGGCATCAGTTCGATTGCCGAAGCCAATGCCTGGCTACCCTGCTTCATTGAGCAGTTCAATCAGAAGTTCGCCAAGTGTGCGAGAAATTCCAAGAACTTGCATCGCCCTTTAACAGAGTCTGATGCTGAACTGGAGGATATTTTCACCTGGCAAGAACCGCGTAAGGTCACAAAGAACCTGACCATCACGTATGACAAGTGTATTTATATGCTTGAGCCAACAGCACTGAATCATAAGCTTGTTGGGCAATACATTTCATTTCTGGAGTATCCAGATGGCACTGTAGCCATCATGCATGAAGGACGGAAGATCAACTATAGCGTCTTCAATAAACTGGCTGGACTACAGCAAAATACAGTGGTTGAGAATAAAAGATTAGGCTCGGTTCTAGCCCATATCCAGCAACAGCATGAAGAGTTGGAGAAACAGAATAAACGTTCCCGTCTCAAGAAAAGTATGCCGAGTCGTAAAGCTCAGAAAGCCATAATTGAACAAAGGAATTTAAATCCTGTTCTTGACTCTTGCAGTTAAAAACAGGACATTTTAAATGGTTTATCGCATAGACATTTTAATTGGTGAATAACAAAAAAAACCTGGGCACCAACCCAGGTCTAAAATTTAAAAAACAGATAAATATCAGTGTAATAAACTCATTTTTCTAATTTCGCATAATGTGTATTATGTTAATTTTAGGGAAATTAATCAGTTGATGAAAAATGAAAATAGGAATTTTTTGGTTTTTGCAAAAGCAAGTTATCGGCATAGCTCATCCATTCAATTTAAATGATGCAGATTCAATAGGCTTAATTGATAGTCCATATACACATGTCGATTATTGGAAAAATATGCAAAGTGTATACCCAGAACTACGTCATTATGAATATGAACAGATTCCAAGGGGTAGGGTAGTTTTCGACGCAAATAAAGAAAAAGCAATCGTGTATATGGACAAAAAATTATTTAACACAGTAACAGCCACTAAAATTTATGATTTCTTTGATATTGATTCAGAAAATGCTATTCCAAGAAAAGATCCTCACTATCGTACTTAATTGTTTAATTTAGGCTAAAATGAAATTCTCTTTTAATAGGGGTATGAAGATGAGAAAGCGTTTAAAAGACTATAGCCTTGATCAAATTTCAAATCGTGAAAAGGTTTCGGGTCAAGTATTACCAATCCAATTTAGCAATGACGAAGCGACTAAACGTGTTGTGATGCATAGTGCAAAACGAGTCATTAATCAGCATAAAGCTGAAATCCAAGAGCTTGCTTATAAATGAGTTTGATTAGCTCAACATTCGTCATTGCTGTGCATGATGAGATCCTATTACAAACTGGCGTAGGGCGAATAGGCTGTCATATTGAAAAGCTAGAAAGCGTATTAAGCCGTATAGATCAGCAGATGTATTACAGTAATGTAAGCGACATTTTTGAGATCGCAGCATGGTTTGGTATAGCTATCTCAAAAGGTCATGCTTTTGTTGATGGTAATAAAAGAACTGGTTTAGCTGTAATGCTGACTTATCTCGAAATTCAAGGTGTTACCATTCAGGAACAAACAGGTTTAGATGATTTGATGGTCGATATTGTTGAATCACAAGAAGAACATGAATTATTAGCCAAAATTGTGGCTGAATTCTTATACGAGCTTTCGATAATTTAAACTAAGAAATCAGAATCTGAATATTTGGATCATCGATATTCGATAAAAGATTCTTATAAATTAAATAATTTTCATCCTCTCGGCAGATAAAAAATACTTCTGCAACATGATCATATTGAGGCAACATAGAGAGTATAGTGCCAATCGCAATTTCAGCAGCCTTTTGAGGTGGAAAACCATAAACACCTGTACTAATACATGGAAAAGAAACAGTGAGTGCATGAATTTCATTAGCTTTGAATAGTGCATTACTATAAGCATCACAAAGCAATTGTGGCTCATTGTGTTCGCCATCTAACCATCGTGGTCCAACCGCATGAATAAGGTATTTAGCAGGCAGATTACCTGCTGTTGTTACTTCTGCTTGACCTGTAGGGCATCCACCTTTTTCTTGATTTAGACGAACACATTCTTCTTTCATCAATGGTCCAGCTTTTTTATGAATTACATAATCAAGTCCCCCACCACCAAGCAAAGATTTATTTGCTGAGTTAACGATGGCATGTACAGCAAAAGCTGTTATATCTGCTTGGATGAGATAGACTTTTTTCATAATTAGTTTTATAGAATACCCTTTTGTTTCTTATATTCAGTAATGATTGTTCCTAATTCTGGTTCAAATAATTTGATATATTCATCAGATAGACCTCTACTACTAGATGGATGTGGTAAGCACACAACTTGGCATTGTTCAAAATTATCAAAGTAAACTTTAAATCGAGTACCATCAAAATCTGTTTTTTGTACCATTTTTAAGGGTTCTATTTCTGGACCAACAATAGCAGTAAACCTATCCCAAACATCTATATTTCTCAGAAAATTAATAAGCTTACTACCCATAAATAAAATTACTTTGGGTCTCAAAACTTCAATATGATGAATAAAATTATCAACTGCTTCTTTTTCTAAGAAACGATTATAGCTTTCTATATCTGCATTACTCGTATAGGCCCAATTAGTTTGAATAATACATTTATCAAAGTCTGAACCTAAATTTTCATCGTTTAATGGGTGTCCCCAAAAATTAAACCATTTTTTGATATTTTTATCATAAGGCCAAGTATTGGAAGAAGGACCATACCTTAGGGATTTATTACTAAATGTACATTCAATGCTCATATCTACTGTGGGACGGCTATCGCTTTCATCCAGTTTTTGATCTTCTTTTGACCATCCCCATTCATAGCCACAAATCATTAATCCGTTTTTATCATTAAAGCCTTCGAAAATTGAATTTGCTAAATTTAGATTTCTTTCCATTATTCTTTTCTCAGATGAACTCAAACCTTAAGTTAACACATATATTCAATATAAATCAATTACTTACTTAAAAATAGGTGCTATTGTAATTACATTAACGGTTTTTAGGAGACTCTAGGTATCATCACATTTGTAACAAAAAATATAATTTATATAAATCATATACATAAATATTTTATTTTAGATATGAAAATTAATATTTAACATAAAATTTCTTATACGAAATTTAGTTGTAACTCCAAAATAGAAATGTCCGGTTTCTCCAAAGTAAAAATGTCCGCTTTTAGATAACTTTAGCAACTCGATAGACAGTTGCAACTCCACAATTCACTGCTTTGGCAATTTCTTCCTTAGTCATATTGCCAGCTGCTAGCAATTCTTTTATTCGTTTGTGCTTAGCCTCATTGGCTTTCTTACCTGTTGGCTTGTAACCCGAACGTGCCAGGCCCTGCTTAATACGTTCTATACGTTTCTCATTGTCTAGGCGAGCCATTGTTGCCAGGAGATCAATCAACATATTGTTGATGAGTTCCAGGATTGAATGAGTAATGCTGTCACTGGTTTGAATCATTTGGTAGGTAGTAGGAAGATCCGCTACGACTAAACGAAGTCCCTTCTCCTGGATCCTGCGCTTCAGCTCTTGAAAATCTCGTTGGGTTAGGCGTGATAAGCGGTCAATACTTTCAACTAACAAGGTGTCACCTTGATTTGCTTCTGACAGCAGCTTATTCAATTCAGGTCGGTCTAACTTCGTACCACTATAGTTTTCCACGTACACAATGGTTTCACCCAAATTCAAGTTTTGGTTTAGATCCTGAAGAATCTGCAAAGCCCTTTCTGCATCTTGATCTTTAGTTGAAGCTCGTAGATAAATACGTGTATTCATTTCTATCATTTAATCTTAATTCTATTAGATTAATGATAACAATATCATTTAATTATTGCATTAAGTCTAATGATAGATATTGTATGCGATTTGGCTCGCTATCATTCAGCTATACTCTTTTGATAGAAAAATCATGACAGAAGGGCATGCTTGGTAAGTTCATATAACGTGTATTATGTTAATTTTAGATTTACTAAAACTATTTTTTGAGAACTAGGCTGTTATGGGAACTGTAAAGCTCAAATCTTCTGATGAAGTTTTTCAATTAAAAATTAGCCTTCTAGGCAGTGATCCTGAAATCTGGAGAACTATTCAAATTTCATCGGCAGCTACTTTATCTACGCTCCATAAGGCAATTCAATCTGCTTTTGATTGGGAAGATAGCCATTTACATGAATTCACGACTATTAAGCATGAAAAGATCAATAAAAGACAAAAATTGAAAGAAGTTCTACGTGTAGGTAAAAAAATTATATATACATATGATTTTGGCGATTGTTGGGAACATTTGATTACTGTAGAAAGCAGACAATCTCCTGATTTAAATAAAAAATATCCATGTTGTATAGATGGTCAAAATCATGCTCCATTTGAAGATATTGGAGGAATTTTTGGATATCTTGATATTTTAGATGCATTACAAGACCCTAAACATCCAAGATATGACGATTACATGCAAATTATCGAGGATGAAATAGGAGAGATAGAGTTTGATCCGACCTACTTTAATTCACATGATATTAAGTTTTAAACCTGATTTAACATAATGGGCGTTATACGAAGTACACTTGTATATTAATCTAAATATCAACCACTTAATAAAAATAGAAAAATCCAAAAATGACCAAAAAGCCGATTTTGAAACAAGTCGGCTTTTTTATGAGCGGTTTTGATACTTCTTGCCAATAAATTTGACTAAAAAATAGTCAGTTTTGAGGTTTTTCAAATTTTATCAATGCCTCAATGTCCAAAATTATCCACATTTTTTGTGGATAAAATTTAGGCTATTTTGTAAGCCCTGGCTCATACCAATCTCGGCCCTTTGCTGCTATCCGCAATACTGGAAATTTCCTATCATGAAGACATAGAGAGCAGGATGCTCCAGATAAAAAGAATAAGATGAACAACAAGGAACGTGAGATCAGACAGGAGTCAGATCTAAGCGCCAAATATGGAAAAGCCCGACAGGATGTCGGGCTTTTTTATTGCCTATCCTTTCTCATTTGCAAAACAAACATAATGCCCCTAAAATATAGACTATAATCTATATTTTGGTTGTGGTATGTGGACAGTCATTACGACAGATCTATTTAATCAGTGGCTTGAACAGCAAGATGAACCTACACAAGAGAAGGTCCTAGCTGCCCTGGTTGTTCTACAGCAGCAGGGACCGAGTTTAGGCCGTCCTTTAGTAGATACTGTGTATGAGTCTAAATTTACCAATATGAAAGAACTGCGTGTTCAACATCGCGGTAGACCCTTAAGAGCTTTCTTCGCATTTGATCCCTTACGACAGGCTATTGTTCTATGTATTGCTGATAAAGGCGGTAAAAAGCGTTTTTATAAAGACATGCTGGATATTGCAGATGAACAATACCAACTTCATCTCACTACCCTAGGAGATAAATCTAATGGCTAAGACTCTGCAAGAATTGTTAGCTAGCCGCTCTCCAGAGAGCCAAGCCCGTATTCAAAAAATGGCTGATGAATTACTGCTAGAAAATCAGCTTCATCTTATTCGTGAAGAACTCGAAATTTCTCAAAAAGAGCTTGCTGAAACTTTGGGAATAAAACAGCCATCGCTTTCAGCAATAGAAAATCGTGGCAATGATCTTAAGATTTCAACCTTGAAAAAGTATGTTGAGGCAATGGGAGGGAAGCTCCGTATTGATGTAGAGCTTCCAACAGGAAAACATATAGGATTCAACGTTTAACAATAAAAATGGGAGCTATAGGCTCCCATTTTTAGATTCGTATAACGTTGAACCCAACGGTAAATAGTCGTGTGATCAACATTCACACCCCGTTCGGCCAGCATTTCCTGCAGTTCACGATAGCTAATGCCATATTTACAATACCAGCGCACAGCCCAAAGAATGATTTCGCCCTGAAAATGCCGACCATGGAAAGGATTCATATGCTGCACCTTTAGCTAAAACAGTCTTCAGCTTACCATTCGTGGTTATTTGCAACAGTGCCGATTTTTTGAAAAAAGCATAGGTCTAGATAATCAAGCTAGATTTTTTAAAACTCCACATTGGTCAATTGTACATAAACCATCACAAGTACCTCTTAAATCAGATAGTTGTTCAATAAGCTTTTGTTGCTTGATTATATTTTCTCTGATAGCACTGACATGTAAGTCAATTAATTCATTCACATCTGAACAATTTTTCTCAGGTTTGTCTTTATAGGTAAGTAATTGACGAATTTCATTCAAACTCATATTTAAAGTTCGGCAATTCAAAATAAATTTAATTCGCTCAACATAGCCTACATCGTAAAGGCGGTAATTTCCTTCCGTTCTTTCCGGTTCCGGAATTAAACCTTCCTTTTCATAAAACCTAATTGTTAATACTGAACATGAGGTTTTTTTAGAGAGTTCACCAATTTTTAAATGCATTGAGTTAGTATTTCCAAAGATTCTTGACTCTATAGTAACTATAGGGATTCTAATATTCAAAGTTTATAATTTTTTTAATGGGTATAATTATGAGTGGTTGTGGATGTAGTAAAGAAACACCATGCGAAGATAAGAAATCTCAACAAGAAAATCATCCATCAATTGCAGAAGCAAACAATTCAAAGAATTGTGATAATACGCTTAGCTGTTGTGGTGAAGAGGAAGAAAAAAAATCTTCATCTCCTTGCTGTAACACTTCAAACAGTTGTGAAGATACCGCACAATCCTGTTGTGGTTCTGATCCCAAAGAAAATTTAAGCACTGAAGACGTTTTAAAAGATTCGCACTACATGAGTGAATACTTAGTTCCCAAAATGGATTGTTCTGCGGAAGAACAGATGGTTCGTATGGCGCTATCTTCAATTGATGGTGTTCAAAAACTCATCTTTGATTTACCTAACCGTTCTTTAAAGGTTCTACATAATCAAAAAGATGAAAATATAACCACCAAACTTGAAGC
>NZ_JBIQOC010000113.1:0-541 GCF_044130295.1 Acinetobacter uliginosus
TTCTTTAAAGGTTCTACATAATCAAAAAGATGAAAATATAACCACCAAACTTGAAGCTTTGGGTTTTGGTGCAAAGCTTGTGAAGACTGAAACTTATATAAGCAATCAACAGGCTAAGCAAACAAGTACCTACACCATTCCTAAAATGGATTGCTCTGCTGAAGAGCAAATGGTCCGTATGGCTCTTGCAGATATTGAAGCAGTTAAAGGTCTTACTTTTGATCTTCCCAATCGAAAACTGAAAGTCTTCCATAATGAAGGGATTCAGCAAATTACGGCTAAACTCGAAGGACTGGGTTTTGGGGCGAAACTTGATGAAATACAGCTTTCTTCAGGCGATATACCTAATGAACCTGATCCTGTGAGACAAGCTAAAGTACTTAAACTGTTATTAGGTATTAATGCTCTACTTTTCTTTATAGAATTCATCAGCGGTATTATTGCTGCGTCTACAGGATTGATTGCTGATTCTCTAGATATGTTTGCCGATGCAGCCGTTTATGGTATTGCGCTATATGCCGTCGGAAAAGCTGCGAAATAT
>NZ_JBIQOC010000114.1:0-340 GCF_044130295.1 Acinetobacter uliginosus
GCTTTACATGCTCGAGACATGCCAAAGAACGTGATTCACCATAGTGACAGAGGTGTACAGTATCTTTCTATTCGCTATACCAATCGTTTAGAAGCAGCAAATTTAAGGGCATCAGTCGGTACGACTGGTGATTCATACGATAATGCTTTGGCTGAAACGGTGAATGGCTTATACAAAACAGAGGTGATTGAATATTTAAAAGCAGATTGGCAAGGTTTAGCGGATGTACAACTTGCGACACTAAACTGGGTAGATTGGTTCAATAAAGAGCGTGTACATAGTGCACTGGGTTATGTATCACCTTTTGATTTTGAAGCAATGTACTATGATAAGATTAACC
>NZ_JBIQOC010000115.1:0-10054 GCF_044130295.1 Acinetobacter uliginosus
GGATGTACAACTTGCGACACTAAACTGGGTAGATTGGTTCAATAAAGAGCGTGTACATAGTGCACTGGGTTATGTATCACCTTTTGATTTTGAAGCAATGTACTATGATAAGATTAACCCGTTAGGTCAGGTGGCCTAACTTAAATAAAAAGTCTCCGACAAACCCGGTACGGTTCATAGTTCTATATCTGCTTTTATCAGTAATTCCAAATTTAATCGGTTGCCTAGTACCTGAGAGTTACTGTCTTGCTGGATCAGATAAATTGGTTGATGTTCTAACTATTTCAGCATACGGGATACCAATTATTTTAATTATTGTTGTCTTCCATATCGGCGGTAAAAAACTTGCCTATTACTTGCTTGTAACATGTAAATGCTGTGACAAAACTATCCCAATGATCACTATGATCTAGCTCCTCCATTTTTATGCAGGCTTGCATCTTAGAAAGGCATCCGTCAACTTTCTGTGCATATATTTTGGCTCAGTAAAAGCCTATGATGTGTAACCCTTAATATCCACGTGTTGCGCCATCCGGATTACGTGGATCAGAATAGCCATAGATGCCATCTGGCAGAATTTGGATGGTTTGGGTTCTGCCCATGGTTGATTTCTGCACAATTTTATGACCTTTTTGCTTTAATAATTCGAGGGTATCGGCACTGATGCCTTTTTCCACACGGATTTCGTCCGGTAACCACTGGTGATGAATTCGCGGTGCTGCCGCCACTTCAGCCGGGTTCATCTGAAAATCGATGCTATTGATCAGGGTTTGTAGCACGGTACTGATAATTCGGGAGCCTCCCGGGCTGCCGGTGACCAGCCAGGCTTTCTGGTCTTTTAATACAATTGTTGGGGTCATTGAAGACAAGGGACGTTTATGGGGAGCAATGGCATTAGCATCTCCGCCAATTAAACCAAAAGCATTCTCTACACCGTGTTTGGCTGAAAAATCATCCATTTCATTGTTGAGTAAAATGCCGGTACCTGCTGCGACAATGCCACTGCCAAAGTTGAAATTCAGGGTATAGGTCACCGAAACCGCATTGCCGTGTTGATCGACCACTGAATAATGTGTGGTTTGGTCACTTTCATAGGGGATCGGTTGTTGGGCTGAATGGAGGCCGAAGGACGGGCTGTGGTAGCTGAAATCTGCTGAGCTAGCATTTTCGCATATGGCTTTGAACTAAGACCTACCACAGGCACATGTACAAAATCAGGGTCTCCCAGATATTTAGACCGGTCGGCATAGCCCAGTTTCATGCTTTCGGCCAGATAATGCAGGGTCTGGGCACTATTTGCTCCCCACTGTTGCAAGGGGAATTGTTCTAAAATATTCAGCATTTGTACCAGATGTACACCGCCGGAACTTGGCGGTGGCATGGTGACAATCTGATAGCCTTTATAATTGCCCATGATGGGCTGACGTTCGATAACTTTATAGGCATGCAGATCACTTTTTTGCATGATGCCCTGATGCTGCTGAATTTCTGCAATAATTTTGTCGCCGATTTCACCACGGTAAAACACGCGGCTACCCTGTTGGCTAATTAATCGCAAGGAATGTACCAAATCCTGTTGAACCAATCGTTCACCATAGCGTAAGGGGCGATTCTCTTGAAAGAAAATAGCACGTGAACTGGGCCATTTACCTAATTTATCTTGAGCTGCATTCAACATTTTGGCCAAAGAATGGCTGACTGGAATGCCATTTTCTGCCAGCTGAATTGCAGGGGTGATTACCTCTGAGAGGGGCAAGCTTCCCCATTTTTTCAGGGAATATTCCAGACCTGCGACTGTGCCAGGAACTCCGATGGCATCATGTGAATACAGCGATTTTCCGGCAATAATATTGCCATTTTCATCCAGATACATATCCCGTGACGTACGACGTGGAGCCATTTCACGAAAATCCAGCGCAATATTTTTACCAGACTGGGCATCATGCACAATCAGAAAACCTCCACCGCCCAGATTACCGGCATGCGGTAAAACCACTGCCAAGGTAAATCCAACGGCAACGGCGGCATCAACCGCATTGCCACCGCGTTTCAGAATGTCCAGACCGACCTGACTGGCGATTTCATGTTCGGAGGCCACCATACCATTTTGTGCCCGAACCGGATGGAAAATGTCATTGTCATAATCATAACTGCTGAGCGTTGCCTGATTGAGTGCCGTATTTGCATAAAGTTCAGTAGCAAGGCAACAAAGTGTAGCCAAGCTAAGTTTCAGGGCAAAACGGATCAACATAATATTTCTCAAGCAAACGAACAGTCGAAGCCACACAGCATTCCGCGCACTATCCGCGCGTCGTTTTGGGGCGCCTTAGTATATGCTGAAATTCATATCCGGTTGAGGGTTGAAAGAAAAAGCAGGTCAGGACAATGCCGTAAAAGACCATGAAATCATCAGATCGCTCAGTGATGATTTTCTCACAAGCGAATTTTTTCAATCAGCATTCAGCCTGTTTTTTCAGCATAGTTTTTGAAGCACTACCGAATTTTTAATTTCATTTTTTCTGATTGTAAAATACGACCAGTAATACCGCGACTATGATCAGTATCACAACTATTACATATCTTTCCATAGGTTCACCTGGAACTAATCGGTGGTCTTAATTCCGAGCATTTAATCTCAAAACTATTTTTATAGTAATCCGGAGCTGATTCTAAATCAGACAGTAATTTAGCTTTAGTGTATTCAGCTGGTGATAGCCTTAATAGCGATGGAATGTAATTGGATTTGTATGCTATAGGGTATCTTTGTTTAGACAATCAACCTGAGACGCCAGATGGATTTTCTATTTTCATGCCCGGAGTATAGAACGTGAACTTTGCCTGTATGCGAATAAAGACATTAAGCTCTTTTTAAAGCTTCTGTCGGTTGAAGGTGTTTAGCTGGATAACGGAAGCTGGCACCACGGTGCTTCTCTGGAAGCAACGGCCCGTGGCCAAACAGTTTTTCACGTAATGTCCCTTCCGTATATTCAGTTTGATATACGCCACGGTGCTGAAGTTCCGGGACTACAAACTCAACCACATCTTCAAAGGTTTGATGTGCCAGGATGTAGGCCAGATTGAAACCGTCAATATCGGTATCTTGTACCCATTCTTGCAAACGGTCTGCCACTGTTGAGGCTGAACCGACAATTACCGGACCATTGCCACCGACACTGATAAATTTAGCAATCTCTTCAATCGTCCAAACTTTATCTGGGTCGGCTTTGACATAGGAATCCAGCATGGACTGAATGGCATTGGTATGGATATATTCCACTTGATCTTCTGCCTGGAATTGTGAAAAGTCTACACCTGACCAGCCTGAAGCCAGTGTTAGTCCACCATGATAGCTGCCATATTGCTGGTATTCTTTAAATTTTAATTGTGCTTTTTCATCGGTTTCATCGACCACAATTGAAAGCATGGTATAGATCAGAATTGAATGAGGATCACGGCCTTCATCGGCCAGTTTACTGCGGATTCCCTCAACCAGTTTTTTTACTGCGGCTTTGGTCGGTGCAGAAATGAATACACATTCTGCATTTTGGCTGGCAAACTTCTGACCGCGACTAGAGGCACCAGCTTGATAAAGCACGGGGGTGCGCTGTGGAGACGGTTCACAGATATGAATGCCGGGCACAGTAAAATATTCACCCTGATGTTCAATGGGATGCACTTTAGTGTGATCAGCAAAAATGCCTTTTTCCTTGTCACGCAGCACCGCATCCTGTTCCCAAGAACCTTCCCAAAGTTTATACAGGACTTCCAGGTATTCATCGGCTATATCATAGCGGTTGTCATGGCTAACCTGTGTTTTCAGCCCGAGGTTTTTGGAACCACTTTCTAAATAGGACGTTACGATGTTCCAGCCGGCGCGGCCTTTGGTTAAATGATCCAGTGTGCTCATGCGGCGCGCAAAGGGGTAAGGGTGCTCAAATGAGATGGAAGTTGTCACCCCAAAGCCTAGGTGTTTGGTTACAGCAGCCATCGCAGGAACGATTTGTAGAGGGTCATTCACTGGAACTTGAACCGCACCTGTCAGCGCATGTTCAGCTGACTGGTGATAGACATCATAAATACCCAGGACATCGGCAATAAAGATACCGTCAAATTTACCGCGTTCCAAAATTTGTGCTAAGTTTGTCCAGTATTCCAAGTCTTTGTATTCAGTCGAACGATCGAGCGGGTGCCGCCATAATCCCGGGGATTGGTGGGCAATACAGTTCATTTCGAAGGCATTAAATCTAATTTTCTTGCTCATACTTATCTACAGTAATATTAAAATTTTTAATAATTTTAATAAAAAAATATTGAGACTTTTAATAAGAAAAATATCAATATTTATCACAATGCCTGTTTATGAAAATAAAGTATTTAGTAATGAGACCTCTTTCATAAACCAAAACATACAACTTTGGGGTAATTATCTGTACCGAAAGTCTTGTAGGATTTATACATCATCTATGGATGATATATGGATATAAAAATTTTTCTGACCCTCGGTTCAAGTGATACATGGTTATCTCCTGGTCAGCTTTTTATTTAATACTTGATCAATTACAGAAGCCTATCCCATCTGAAGGCAGATCACCCAAGTGAAGCTTAGACAATCAGGTTTTTCTTTATCTTTGCTAAATGTTATCGAAATAAAGGGAAAATACTCGATTTTAGATTTAATTTAATCGCTGGAATTTACAACATGAAACTGAGTAAAAAATGCTCCATTAAAGCAGTCTATTCTTTCTTGTTATCCTTTATATGAAAATATGAAATTCTAAGAATAAATACTACATAACATTTTAATTAAAATGATTTGTTTCGCTTATTAAATTATAAATAGTCTTTAAAAATAATGTTAGCTTTTATCCATTATATATAGGGTAACTAGAGCATTTTATAATGACATCCAAAATTGAAATAAATCTGAAACATGCAGACAATATTCCAAAAGATTTTTATCAACATGACCAATTGGCACATGTTATACAGTCAGATGAAGAAGCAATTGAAGTGGCGCAGCAGCTGGCGGCTGTTTTTGCCAAAGAGGCGTCCAAACGTGATCATGAACGCCTTCTACCCTTGCAGGAAGTGCAGCAGTATTCAGCTTCAGGCTTATGGGGAATTACGATTCCAAAGCAGTTTGGTGGTGCAGGGGTTAGCTATAAAACCCTTGCAGAAGTGGTAAAAATCATTTCCAGTGCAGATTCCTCATTAGGTCAAATTGCGCAGAACCATTGGGCCTTTTTGGAACATATCCGTCTGGATGCCAGTCCAGAACAGCAGGCATTCTTTTTTGACCAGGTGTTGAAAGGGCAGCGTTTTGGCAATGCCTTCTCAGAAAAAGGCTCAAAAACAGTGGCAGATCTGAGCACCAAAATCGAGTTCAAGGATGACCATGCGGTGATTAACGGCCAGAAATTCTTTGCTACTGGTGCACTGCTGGCGCATTGGATTCCCGTGGTTGCGGTCAGTGATGAAGGCAAGCCATTTGCAGCACTGGTGCCACAGCATACACCGGGTTTAACCATTGTGAATGACTGGAGTGGTTTTGGCCAGCGTACCACTGTGAGCGGTTCAGTACTTCTAGACAATGTACAAGTCGATTTGAAATATGTTGTGCCGATCTATCAGGCATTTGAACGTCCTACGGCAGCAGGAGCAATTTCACAATTTATCCAGTCTGCTATTGATGCGGGTATTGCGCGCGGTGCAATTAACGAAACCATTGCTTATGTACGCCAGCATGCGCGTCCGTGGATTGACTCTGGTCTGGAACAGGCCGTGCAAGACCCGTACACCATTGCCAATATCGGTGAATTAAAAATCAAGCTGCGTGCGGCCGAAGCAGTTCTGGCTTTAGCCGGTGAAGCGATTGACCGTGCTTTGGAAAACCCGACGGAAGAGACAGTATCTGAAGCGACGTTAATTACAGCCGAATCGAAGGTACTGACCACTGAAATTGCCCTGTTGGCTGCCAATAAGCTGTTTGAACTGTCTGGCACACGCTCAACACTTTCTGAATTGAACCTAGACCGTCACTGGCGCAATGCACGCACACATACTTTACATGACCCTGTACGCTGGAAGTTTAATATCGTCGGGAATTATTACCTGAATGATGTTCCGCCACCGCGTCACGCATGGAGCTAAAAGGAAAAATATTATGACTCTTCAAGCCAATCAAAACTTATCTCTGGGTGCAGATTACCAACAGGTTGCTGCTAAATTCCGCCCGATTTTTCAACGAATTGCAGATGGTGCGTTGGAGCGTGAAAAGACCCGCACACTCCCGTATGAACCAATTCAGTGGCTGAAGCAAGCCGGTTTTGGTGCGATTCGCGTACCCACTGCTTTTGGCGGTGACGGTGTATCGCAGAAACAGCTATTTCAACTACTGATTGAACTGGCAAAAGCTGATTCCAATGTAGCTCAAGCGTTACGCGGCCATTTTGCCTTTGTCGAAGATCGCTTAACTGCCCATAAAACTCAATCTCAAGACCTCTGGTTTCAGCGCTTTGTACAGGGTGAAATCGTTGGAAATGCCTGGACGGAAATCGGCAAAGTTGAAATTGGCGATGTGGTGACCCGCGTCACTGAAAATCCACAGGGCCAGCTGGTGGTGAATGGTCAGAAATACTATTCCACTGGAACCATCTTTGCCGATTGGATCGACTTATTTGCCTGGGATGAAACCACGAATCAGCATGTGATTGCTGCGGTGTCGACTCAAGTGCCAGGCATTCAAGTGGTGGATGACTGGAACGGTTTTGGCCAAAAAACCACAGGCAGTGGTACCTTGACCATTCAGCAGGTTGACATCAGCCGTGATCATATTTTGCCATTTGAAGAACGCTTTAAATACCAAACTGCCTTCTATCAAGTGGTGCATTTAGCAACCTTGGTCGGTATTGCACAAAGTGCTGTAGAAGCATTTACTCAAGAAGTCCGCAAGCGCACCCGTATTTTCAGTCATGGCAATGCGGATTTGGTCCGCGACGATGCACAAATCCTGCAAGTGATTGGTAAAGCGTCTGCACAGGCTTATGCGGCTGAAGCGATTGCTTTGCGTACTGCTGAAGCACTGGATGGTGCCTATATCAGTCATTTTCAGAATAATGCGGCGGCTGATCAGCAGACAAATGACCGTGCTGAACTGGAGTCTTCACAAGGGCAGGTGGTCATTTCAGAGCTGGTACTGAATTTGACTACAGAGCTGTTCAATGCACTGGGTGCCTCTGCCAGCACTACCGAAAAGCAGCTGGACCGCTTCTGGCGCAATGCCCGTGTTGTGTCTTCTCATAATCCACTGATCTATAAACAGAAAGTCATTGGTGACTGGGTAGTGAATCAGGCACCTTTGCCTTATGTTTGGCAGATCGGCAACAGTCCGGTAGCTAAAAAGCAGGAAATTGCAGCATAAATATGATTTAAAAGATTTAAATAAAACCGCATTGATATGCGGTTTTATTTTATTGAGAGGCTCGAAAAATATAATCTCAGCTTTATTTTAATTCATGTATTTCAGATATTTTTAAATCTTATTTTCTATCTTAGTTTCCAGAATTAAACCTGACCAAAGCCGTTCCAGTCGTCAATGATGGTTACACCTGCAGTATCATGCGGAATCAGTATGCAGGCTGGGTTGCCATTCAGATCGGTCATCCTGACATCCACCCAGTCAGCATACAGGCTGCTGGTGGTATAGTATTTTTGCCATTCAGCACCACAGTCCCGTTTTTTCATTGTGCAAGATGCGTGCTAAATTGTTCAATGGACTCTTTACCGCCTTCCGACCAGGCACTGCCAACTGTTCCACCTTTGTCGATATATTGCAGCCATAACGCTTTAAAAGCCTCATTCTGGCTCAGCAGCAGATCTTCAGTAAAGCCAAAATGCACACGCAATGCCTGAGGTAAATTGGCATCTGCCTGTGCGAGTAATCAGCAGGGTAAACAGTTCTGGAAGGGTGGTATCAAAATCATGATAAGCCTGCATACAGCCGCTGATAGCGGAATGTTGATGATTTATCTGGAGCAAAAAAGAGCACCCGAAAGTGCTCTCATGCTGCATGCTTCCGCACACATTTAGAATAAATGGAACATTAATGAAAAACGGTTTCCAACGCCTTTAAGCCGACTTTAGGGTCGAGCAGGCCATTATAAATGTCTGGGATTTCACGTTCTACGCCAAAAAACTCGTAAATGGCAATCATGGCACCACGTACTGAATATTCCACGGTAAACACTACATCCTCTTCAATTTCCACAAACTGGCCTAAGAATGCAAAGTTTTGCGAGCCTTGAGGGATGACTAAAGGGCGATCGCCGGGTTTACGGCAGGCGAACAAGGCAGATGCATAGGGCATCATGGCCGTGGTAATGTCGGTGCTTTGCAGCACATGGTCTAAAATGTCATCAAAACCGAGCTGCTTGACCAGTTCAGTTAAAATCTCTTTGCCTGTCGCTTGTGACATGGGCTTTTTGATGTAATCGCCTGTATGGTCAATTTGGAAACCGTAGCCCCAAAGGGTGTACACGCCTTCAGGCAAATCGGCAAAGTGCGGCTGTGCTGGAACAACAATAGATAAATGCCAGCCAGACTCAAACCAAGTCATCAGTGCGCCTGTACCCGGCTCATTACCGGTATAGTCAATGATGCGTTTTAACAGTACCTCATCTTTCATGGTCAGGGTAAACGACTCCCACTTATGTTCATCGACATTGCCATAAAAGGTCATGGGACGGCCAAAATCCGGTGCCTTTTTAGCCAATGTATCCCACAATGTCCAGCCATGATCCAAACGGTCACGAATTAATGCAGGTACATCATCCTTGCCGCCATAGCGAGAATCTGCAGTAATCGAACCTAGGGTGAAAATAGCCAAGTCATGCGCTTTCAGCTCAATCTGCTCCGTGCCTTCAGGTAGTTTGACATACAGGCGTGTAGCACGGCGCTCTTGCGTGTCTGCATCGGTCATGAAGTCTGCATCTGTTACATAATTGCCAAAGCGCACATCGACACCTTGCGCCATCAGCCAGCGCTGTAACGGCAGAATCATCGAATCATACTGATTGTATTTGGTGCGCTTTACCCCTGCGAGCGTATGAATGCGTGGCAGTTCTTGAATGAAGCGCAAAAAATAGCGGCGTAGTTCGGCGGCGCTATGCCATTTTTGAAAGGCGAATGTCGTACGCCACATGCGCCAGAAGTTGGTTTCAAAAAATGTTTCATCAAAAAATTCATCAATACGGCGACTACCAATTTTCTCTTCTTTAGACGCCAACAAGCGCAGCATTTGCGCACGGTGCAGGGTATTGAGGCCTAATTTTGCGGCATCGGCAATGACATGCTGCGCATCAATTAAACGCGCTTGGGCATGTGTTTTCACCTGTTCATTAAATTCACGGCATTCTTCGCGTACGGAAATTTCAGGGTTTTCCAAAGAGGGAATACTGGAAAATAAATCCCAAAGGCATAAATAGGTTTCATCGGTCAGCATGCGTCCACCCCGTGTGACCCAAGCCTGTGCAGCATTGGGAGTAGGGCCGCCGTCCATTGATCCACCTGAAATATCCAGTTCTTCCAAAATATGAATATTTTTTGCAGGTACTTTCGCATCACGGATTGCAAAGGCCGCTGCTGCCATACCAGCAATACCGCCCCCGATAATCCAAAGATGGGATTGCTGTGCATCTAACCCATAGCGTTTGTTATTTTGCATTATTAGCCCCTCGTTTAATTAATATGATGTGCAAACGGTTTTAAAACCATAAATTTAGTATGCTTTTTTATATATGAAAAATGTATTAAATATAAAGTTATTTATCCACAATTTTTGTAATTAAAGATTTACTTATTATGGTTTTTATGAATAGACCTCTTGCGAAAGTCAAAACCACCTCAATCTAAGTTTTATGAGATATCAGAACTTAAACCGTTTTTCAGATTGCTGAATTTAAACGCTTGGTTGGCGTACCTCGACCAGTTTTTACCGAAATGGTAGAGGTTTTAGAAAAAGCAGAATCACTCAAAAAGAAATCAGGTCGTCCTCATA
>NZ_JBIQOC010000116.1:0-9642 GCF_044130295.1 Acinetobacter uliginosus
AATTATTTAGACCAATGATCAAAAACTTCATTGATGACTTTATTCTCGATAAAAATCATCTGCTACCACAGAGAATCTATAAATAATACTGCGTAAGTCCTATATGGTTTAGATAATTCGCGCCGTCGTATCTTGCTGGCATTACAATCCAAAAATAAGGCTAGCGTATCTGATCTGTCGGAAATGTTGATTTCTAAAATGTCGACCACCACCAAAGTGGTCTATCGCTTAAAAGAAGAAGGATTAGTAAATACTTATTGTTGTGAAGATGATGCTCGAATTACGCGAGTATTATTAACAGATAAAGGACAACAAATGATTCAAAAAATTAATGATCTCAGCCTGGTCGTATTAGAACAATCTTTTGATGGCTTAACACCGTTACAAATTGAAAAAATGCTGGATAACCTGAAACATATTTTTAAAAATCTTGCCCCTTAAAATAAATTAAAGTGCATAGCTATTTAAATAAATTGCTCATGATTTTTTATTGTGAGAATAAAGAGGATTTGTTTTATATTAGAAATAAGTTAATGGTTATTATTTTAATAAAGATTATGAAAGATTATGTTTTTTTAAGTCTAATAAGGTATTTTTTTGTTAAATAAAAATTAAACTGGTTGGGGTGAATATGATTGATGAAAATTTTATTTTTTAAATATTTTGATTTAAATTGTCCGTACTTTATTATTTAAGCAGTTTTAAATTTTATAAGGTTAAAATAAAATTATTTTTTAAGATGGGATAAATAAGATATAATATTGTATTCTGCATAATTATTTTATTATTTATCCTTTATGGAATCATAATTAAATTGGTTCTTCACATTTCTTACACTCCAATATTATTCCTAGTTTCTCTTTTCGACCTTGTTCAGTTATCACCCACGGGTGGTTTTGCCAAGGCGGATTATGTCGAACATGCTGGGTATGGCCACAGGAAAGGTTTGCAACCCAATGGTTTTCTTCATCTAAATGAAATCCAATAATCGCTTGTTGCATGAGGTACTCCTTGCCGCTTTCAAATGATTCGATACAAGCTTTATTAAAATTGAGAAAAAAGAAAGATTAAACTCCGTTATACTTTTCTCAAGTTAAAAATACATGAGCAGATCGATATGCGCGTACTTGTTGTGATGGATCCCATCGAAAATGTAAACCTGAAAAAAGATTCTTCTATGGCCATGCTGTGGGCTGCCAGCCGTCGTGGGCATGAGTTGGGTTATGCATTACAGCAAGATTTATATATCGATCAGGGCAAAGCCTTCGGTTTGATTTCACCACTAAAAGTGTTTGAAGACTATAACCATTATTATGAATTGGGTGAAAAGAAAAAAGAATCGATTGCAGCTTATGACGTGGTGTTGATGCGTAAAGACCCGCCTTTCGACATGAATTTTGTTTATACCACGTATATTCTAGAACAGGCCGAGCGTGAAGGGGCGTGGATTATTAACAAGCCGAAAAGCCTGCGTGACTGCAACGAAAAATTGTTCGCCACCCAGTTCCCTGAACTTCAGGTTCCGACTCTGGTGACCTCAAATGAAGGGCTAATCCGCGAGTTTCTAAAAGAACAGGTGGATGTGATTGTAAAACCACTGGACGGGATGGGTGGTACAGGCATTTTCCGTTTGTATCAAGATGGCATCAATATTGGATCGACCATTGAAATGCTGACCAATAACGGTACCCGGCCGATTATGGCGCAGCGTTATATTCCGGAAATTGTTGAGGGCGATAAGCGCATCCTGATGGTAAATGGTGAGCCTATACCTTACTGTTTAGCCCGTATTCCGCAAAATGGTGAAGTGCGCGGCAATCTGGCAGCCGGTGGTCTAGGTCAAGCCCGTCCCTTAACTGAAAATGATAAAGCGATTGCGGCAAAAGTAGGCCCTTATCTCAGAGAAAAAGGCCTGATTTTTGTGGGATTAGATGTAATTGGCAATTATGTGACAGAAATCAATGTTACCAGTCCAACCTGTATTCGTGAGATTGATGCACAGTTTGGCACATCTATTGCCGACGATTTATTTGCTGTTCTGGAAACAGGTTTAAAAGTAAAAGCATAAGTCTGATGTTTATAAAAAAAAGAGCTCCTACTAAAATAAGAGCTCTTTTTTATTCTGTTTGATCCGTTCCTTTTCTTGCTTTTTATTTGGGGATACAAAGGGACGGGAATTTATGCATTGTTCAAAAGACAGGTCATAAAATTGCTTAAAAAATATATATTTTGCTCGATTATCAATAAAACTAGTTTAAACTTTAAAATCTGAAGAAAAAAACAATGAAACGCATGTTGAAAAAAAGTAAATAACCTTTCACGGTTATGCGTTTGTGATTACAATTGTTAGCTTAAAATCAAATTTCGTTATTCCTATTTTAGAATTGAAGAATTAGACTGTGACCGAAGCAACGCAAACAAAGCCGAAACATGTGATGATGATGGCTGCCGGAACCGGTGGGCATGTTTTTCCAGCACTTGCTGTTGCCAAACAATTACAGCAGCAGGGAATTCAAGTGTCCTGGTTGGCAACGCCGACAGGCATGGAAAACCGCTTATTAAAAAATCACAATATTCCAATTTACCAGATTGATATTCAGGGTGTACGTGGTAATGGTCCTGTACGTAAGTTATTGGCACCGTTTAAAATTTTAAAAGCTACCTTAAGCGCCATGCGCTATATGAAACAGCTGAAAGTCGATGCCGTAGCCGGTTTTGGCGGTTATGTGGCTGGTCCCGGTGGTTTGGCTGCCCGTGCCTTGGGCATTCCCGTGATTATTCACGAGCAAAACGCCATTGCAGGTTTTACCAATACCCAGTTATCACGTATTGCCAAAAAAGTGTGTCAGGCATTTCCCGGTACTTTTGCTGAAAGTGCAAAAATTGTGACCACAGGCAATCCGGTTCGTAAAGAAATTACTGAAATTTTAAGTCCGTCCTGGCGTTATCAGGAACGTGAAAAAGCTGGTTTGCCACTACGTGTACTGATTGTCGGTGGTTCATTGGGCGCGCAAGCATTGAATGAGCGTGTACCGGAAGCGTTAAAGCAGCTAAACGTACCATTGAATGTGTATCATCAATGTGGTCAAAACCATGCCGAGGCAACCCGTGCCCGTTATGCTGATAAGCCGGCATCGTTGCAGGTTAAAGTACAACCCTTTATTGAAGATATGGCCAAAGCCTATGCTGATGCCGATCTGATTATTTGTCGTGCTGGTGCTTTAACCGTGACAGAAATTGCAACGGCAGGTGTGGCAGCTGTTTTTGTGCCGCTGCCAAGTGCGGTCGATGATCACCAGACGGCGAATGCCAGATTTTTAGCCAAAAGTGGGGCGGCAAAAATTTGTCCACAATCTACCTTAACCCCAGACAGTTTAAAAGAACTTTTAGTCCCGTTGATGAATCGCCAATTGTTGTCTGAAATGGCAGTCAAGGCACGTCAACAGGCTCAACCAGATGCAACCCAACACGTGGTTCGTTTAATTCAAGAATTGTAATTAGAGTAATATATGTCTCCATCTACTCCTGCTGATCAAGCAAAAAAGTTAATCAAAGTGCCTGAAATGCGCCGTATCAAACACATTCATTTTGTGGGAATCGGCGGTGCAGGGATGTGTGGTATCGCAGAAGTATTGAAGAACCAAGGCTATCAGGTCTCTGGTTCAGACATCAAAGCGTCTAAAACTACGGCGCAACTTGAAGAAAACGGTATCAAGGTTTATATCGGTCATACGGCTGAAAATATTAAAGATGCCAATGTACTGGTGGTTTCAACCGCGATTGATCCGGAAAACCCGGAAATCAAGGCCGCAATTGAAAGCCGTATTCCAGTGGTTCGCCGTGCGGAAATGCTGGGTGAGCTGATGCGTTACCGTCACGGTATTGCTGTTGCCGGTACGCATGGTAAAACCACCACGACAAGTCTGGTGACCTGTATGCTGGCGGAAGAAAACCTGGATCCAACCTATGTGATTGGTGGTTTGCTAAACCGTACCGGTGTCAATGCGGCACTGGGTGCCAGCCGTTATATCGTGGCTGAAGCGGATGAGTCAGATGCATCATTCCTGCACTTGCAGCCTATGGCCACCATTGTGACCAACATCGATGCGGATCATATGGATACCTATGGCGGTAGCTTTGATGTCTTGAAAGATACCTTTGTCCAGTTCCTGCAAAAACTTCCATTCTACGGTCTGGCTGTGGTGTGCGGTGATGATGCCAACATCCGTGAAATCATGCCACGTATTGGTCGTCCAGTGTTGACTTATGGCTTTAATGAAGACAATGACATCCGTGCTGTCGATGTTGATCAGGACGGTATGCGTACTCACTTTACCGTGCTGCGTAAAAACCGTGAACCGCTTCGTGTGACGGTGAACCAGCCGGGTCTGCATAATGTGCTTAATGCTTTGGCAGCAATCGGTATCGCTACGGATGAAGGCGTTTCTGATGGCGCGATCTGCCGTGCATTAGAAGGCTTTAGCGGTGTGGGCCGTCGCTTCCAGGTTCAAGGTGAATTTGAGATTGAAGGTGGCAATGTGAAACTGGTGGATGACTATGGTCATCATCCTAAAGAAGTCGAAGCTACCATTAAGGCTGCACGTCAAAGTCATCCAGACCGCCGTCTGGTGATGATGTTCCAGCCGCATCGCTTTACCCGTACCCGCGACTGCTTTGATGACTTCGTCGATGTATTGTCACAAGTTGACCAATTGTTATTGCTGGAAGTGTATCCTGCAGGCGAGAAGCCGATTGTCGGGGCAGATAGTCGCAGTCTGGCGCGCAGTATCCGTTTGCGCGGTGAGGTTGAACCGATTTTGATTGATCCTGTAGATGGCAATTTACAAAATGTGATGCAAAAAGTGTTGCAGCCAAATGACTTGTTATTAACGCAAGGCGCAGGTAATGTGGGTGCGATCTCGGTTGAGCTTGCACAAAATAAGTTGTATTTAAAATAATCACTTTGTGTGTTTTTGAGTGTGATTGTTCAGTTATAAAGTTTAAGGATATAAACGTGGCAAATGCTTCAAAATTCGGTAAAGTTGCCGTATTGCTTGGTGGTAAATCAGCTGAGCGCGAGGTTTCTCTAGATAGTGGTAAAGCTGTGCTTGAAGCATTGGTGCGTTCGGGCGTGAATGCCGAAGCTTTTGACCCGCAAGAGCGTAGTGTAACTGAACTGGTGAACTATGACCGTGCTTTTATTGTCTTGCATGGTCGCGGTGGTGAAGACGGTCAAATCCAAGGTACATTGGAATGGTTGAATATTCCTTATACCGGTACCGGTGTGCAAGGTTCTGCGATTGGCATGGATAAGGTGAAGACCAAGCAGGTCTGGCAAGGTTCGGAACTGCCAACGGCCCCCTATCGCATTGTGACCAAAGATTCTGATCTGGATGCCATAGTGGACAGCATTGGTCTGCCGTTTATTATCAAACCGGTACATGAAGGTTCAAGTATTGGTATGAGTAAAGTTGAACGTAAGGAAGACTTTGCCGATGCAATTGCCAAAGCCACTGAGCATGATGCCGTGGTGATGGCAGAAAAATGGATTACCGGCCGTGAATTTACTATTGTGATTTTAAATGGTCAGGCTTTGCCGATTATTCGCTTGGAACCGCCAAAAGATGTGGCATTCTATGACTATGAAGCCAAATACAACCGTAATGACGTGCAGTACGGCATTCCGTGTGGTTTAACCGAAGAAGAAGAAAAACGTCTGCAAGCTTTGTGTTTACGTGCTTTCCAGGCCGTAGGTGCAAGTGGTTGGGGGCGTATTGATGCCATGCAGGATGAACAGGGCAACTTCTGGTTACTGGAAGTGAATACTGTTCCGGGCATGACCAGTCATTCTCTAGTACCAAAGGCGGCAAAAGCTGTGGGCTATAGTTTTGATGAGTTATGTGTGGCGATTTTAGAACAGACTTTAACGGCTGCGGCTTACTAGATTATGGCTCAACTCCCTGCTTCAATGCGTCGTAAACGAGCAGCAATTACCTCTATTCATGAAAAGCTACCTACACCTAAGGAAAAGCTTGCGAATTTGGGTGGCTGGTTGTTGTTGCTGGTTGCACTTGCCGTATTGGCAGTGGGGATTTATGGTCTGTATGGTGTTATGACGGATGCCCAGGTGGCTAAACTGAGTGTAGTGGGTACCCGCTCAGAGGCTGAAAATCGCCAGGTCATGACTCATGTTGCACCCAAGGTGACAGAAAATTATTTTACCTCTGATCTGGAACAAATCCGCGATCAGGCTTTAGCGTTGTCTTGGGTGGATCGCGTGGTAGTCTCACGTGCATGGCCAAATTCAATTCGTGTGCGCGTCATGCCGCGTCATGCCATTGCTCGTTGGGGAACCGGACGGCTATTGAGTGACAGTGGTGATATTTTTGCAGAAGTGGTGCCGCAGAATAACCAGAAATTACCTTTGCTGCATGGTCCCGCTTCTCAGTCAAAAATGATGATGCGTCGCTACAATGAAATTAACCAGTTGTTCCTGCCGGTCAACATTCGTTTAAAAGAATTATATTTAACAGAACGTATGACCTGGTTCATGCAGTTTGATTCAGGTTTACGCATTATTGTCGATCAGGATCAGACCATGGGTAAACTTCAACGCTTAAGTCATCTGGCACAAAGTGATCTAAAACCCGTTTGGGCTAAAATTTCATCAGTAGACTTGCGTTATAGAAACGGATTGGCCATACAATGGAAGAATGCAGCACCCCCGAATATTGTAAATGGTCATTTTGTTGTAACGATTGATGACACAAGCATTGCAGATACAAGAACGGTAAAGCCATAATTGAGCGGCTTTATATAAAATAGAGGCTTAAGGCCATAAATTAACTAAACACGTAATGGTAGTAGTAGATAATGAATGAAGCTGTTCCCTCGGTTGTTGCGATTGACATTGGGACACACAAAGTTTCAGTTTTGATTGGTAAGGTACATGCGCCAGACAATATCCAAGTGATTGGGATGGCAACCGCTCGTAACCGAGGCATGAATAAAGGGAAAATTGTAAGTCTCGATAAGGTCATCACTGCAATTAAAAATGCCGTACAAGAAGCAGAAGATATGGCTGAATGCCGGGTGCATTCTGCCTGGGTTTCCATTCCAAGTGCAGAATTAAAAAGCTTTTATGCCTCAGGCCGTACTCCGATTGAAAATAGCGACCACACAATTACAACAAGCGAAGTGGTTCGTGCACTCGAATTGGCCAAAGCCAGTCATTTGACTTCAGACCATTATCTGGTGAGTGCGGTACCTTTAGGTTTTGAACTGGATGATTCTGCGGAATGGGTGCAAAATCCGATTCGCATGTCTGCTCATAGCATGATCGGGCATTATCAGCTGATGATGTTGCCAATCAGCACCATGCAAAATCTGGATCGTGCCCTTAAAGGGGCTAATATTGGCGTGGAGAAAATGGTGGTTTCCTGTTTGGCAACAGCTGAAGCCAGTTTGCTGAAAGATGAAAAAGAATATGGGGTATGTTTGGTCGATATCGGTGCCGGTACCACCAATATTGCCGTTTATCTGGATGGTCGCTTGGCATTGACGCATACTTTGCAGCGTGGGGGAGAGCATGTCACCCGTGATATTGCTGCGGTATTGCAAACCACCACTGAAGAAGCTGAACGGCTGAAATTGTTGTATGGCTGTGTTGACCTGAAAGTGGTTAAACCTGACCATATGATTCAATTTCAGGGCATTGATGGTCCACAGACCATTAGCCGTATTGAATTGGCAGAAATCATTATTGCGCGTTATGAAGAAATTCTGACCCAGGTTCATCAAGAATTAAAGCAGAATGGGGCCATTCATGGTCTGTATCATGGTGTAGTTCTGACGGGTGATGCTAGTCAAATTGAAGGTATGGTGAATTTGGCACGTCATATGTTGGGGGTGTCAGCGCATTTAGGCAATCCACCAGTACAAGTACATGCTGATGAACAGAATCAGGCGGCTTTGCGCCGTTCACAGTATGCCACTGCTGCCGGCTTGTTGATGTTTAGCCAAAGTGATACGCAAGATACTATTGTAGAAGCGACAGATCCTGAAAAACTGACTCTATTTAAGCGGGTCGGTCGGGCATGGTCAGCGTTAAACAATCAGTTAAAATCGATATTTTAAGTGAAATTTATTGGGAATATTGTAAGGAAGTTGTTCGTCTAACGGCTT
Organism: Acinetobacter uliginosus; assembly: GCF_044130295.1. Taxonomy (NCBI): domain Bacteria; kingdom Pseudomonadati; phylum Pseudomonadota; class Gammaproteobacteria; order Moraxellales; family Moraxellaceae; genus Acinetobacter; species Acinetobacter uliginosus. The sequence goes on from NZ_JBIQOC010000116.1 coordinate 8,185, forward strand.
GCACTTGACAAGTGTGTGGTTGGACAGCATCCTAAACTCAATTTTTATTAAGATCAAGGCAGTATACGGGCTTAAGTGACTGCCAATTACGAATTAGGAAATCCAAAGGTCATGGCCTCATTTGAATTTTTAGAAGATGATCAAAACGATAGCAACGGTCAAGCCCGTTTCACTGTATTTGGTGTTGGTGGTGCTGGTGGTAATGCCGTGCAACACATGCTTGAATCCGACATTCAAGGGGTAAAATTTGTTTGTGCCAATACCGACAAACAAGCTTTAGACCGTATGAATGCCCAATTCAAAATCCAGTTAGGTGAACAAAGCACGCGTGGTCTGGGGGCAGGTGCAAATCCGCAAGTAGGTCAAACTGCTGCTGAAGAAAGCCGTGAACTGATTCGCCAACATCTGGAGGGTACCGATATGGTATTTGTCACTGCCGGTATGGGTGGTGGTACAGGTACGGGTGCTGCGCCAGTTGTTGCTGAAATTGCCAAAGAAATGGGCATTTTAACTGTGGGTGTGGTGACGACTCCGTTTAACTTTGAAGGTAAGCGTCGTCAACAGTCGGCAGAAAAAGGCATTGAAGCTCTGGAAGCACATGTCGATTCATTAATTATTATTCCTAACCAGCGTTTGCTTAAAGTCTTCCGTGACATTTCCATGAAAGATGCTTATAAAAAGGCAGATGATGTATTGCTGAATGCAGTGCGCAGTATTTTTGATCTGGTGGTTCGTCCCGGTCATATCAACCTTGACTTTGCTGATTTGAAAACGGCCATGAGCACTCGCGGTTATGCGATGATGGGTGTGGGTTCAGGCCGTGGTGAAACACGCGCCCGTCAGGCGGCTGAACAGGCTATTCGCAGCCCATTACTGGATAACGTGACTATTATGAATGCCAAAGGCATTTTAATTAACGTCACCGGTGGTGATGATGTGACCTTCGGTGAAATTGAAGAAATTACCGATGTCGTCAACCAGATTGTCGATCTTGATGAAGGTCAGGTGTTTTACGGTACGGTCTTTGATCCGGATGCGCGTGATGAAATCAGTGTCACTGTAATTGCAACCGGTTTGACCCGTAATTCAGCGGACTCTGCAGATACGGTAAAACGCCCATCAGTACAGTCTGCAACACGTCCAGTCACTCATACGGCTCAGGCTGTCGTTGAAGATGATGATGTGCCAGCCATTCAACGTCAGCAAAATGAGGCAGCAGCGGCACCTGCTCCAGCAGTCGGTTCAGCCCGTCCAACGCCAATGAGTATTCAGGATTACTTGAAAAATCAGCAACGTAAATAATGGTAAATTTATGCAGAATGCATAAATTCAACAGAAAAGGTAGTCGCAAGACCATTGCTGTCCCACAATTTTTCACAAGAGGAAGCTCATTTGAGCTTCCTCTTGTTTTATGGGTATTTTATCGGGTGAAAATAAAGCTTTTAAAGTTCTTCTTTC
>NZ_JBIQOC010000117.1:0-9426 GCF_044130295.1 Acinetobacter uliginosus
GATAAGCTAAAGTGTAGCTATGAGGGTGCAGTTGCATTAGCTTGTATATTTATTTGGCTACCTTTATCGGGTAAATTCTATACTTGAAATGTCAACAGACCCTAAAAAGAATAACAAGAAAAGCAATCCTTGTTCGCTAGAACTCATCAGAGTCTTAGCATAAAAGCTATTCCAATCTTATCGGAATTACGCTGAAAATCGTAAATTGCAGTTGAGATGTAAATTTCAAACTGTTTTTGTCATGTAGAAGTTTCTATATTCACAGACCTCATAAAATATGAAGGGGGTATATTTTTTCCTTCCAGCAGTTAAATTGCTTTTGCATCTTTTTTATGTAGCCATAACAGAGATAAGGCCGAGAGAATAATCCAAGGTAGGAGAGCAATATTCATGATTTGCCATCTCCAAATATCCAATAAAGCTCCAGCACTGAAAGAACAGGCTAACCCGACAATGGGAGTGGAAGTTGGTCTGGACTTGTCGCTGAAAAATTAATGGGAGAAGAAACGTTTCCCGTCTGTTCACCCGCCTTTTATCAAGCACATTTAGAACAATTAAAGTCTCCTGAAGGATTGTTAAATTTACCTCTAATTCATGATCTCTCAATGGATCATCACTCTGGTTTCACGACTTGGGATACATGGCTGCATTTTCATCAAATAACTAATGAAGATAATCCACGGGGTCTCAAAATCAATAATTCAGCTGCGGTATTACAGGCTGCAATTAATGGTCAAGGAGTAGCACTCGCGAGAAGTGTCATGGTCTATGATGATTTAAGAGCAGGGCGTCTGGTCCGCCTGTATCCAGAAATAAACTGTCCTTCCTCTTTGGCTTATTATGTTGTTTACAGAGAAGAATGCCGGACTTTACCCAAGCTGAATGCATTTAAAGACTGGCTGATACAGCAGGCTCAACAGGCTGATATTTTGGAGTTAATTTGATGATGCGCTGATGAATAAGTCCCGCCGGGTCCCCCATTTTAAAAAACGTGTCGATGATATTGCAGAGCCGACTGTCATTGATGCGGTTCAGCTATAGCTTCCTAATTCATCCTAAAATAGAATAGGTGGAAAAGCGGCGACTGATTTAACTGTAGTCGCTTTATTTTTTAATAGTTTCGATTTTAGCTAAACGCCTTTTAAAGTTTTTCAATATTGCAGCCGCTTTTAATCCATCAATTCCACCTTCACCAAAACCAAAGCAATCCTTTCAATCTGCTGATAAGCAGGCTGATCCAGTTCTTCACCAAAAACATCGGGATCAATTTCTTCATAACACCAATGGATACTCGGTTGAGACAGCATTAATTTTTCAAGCTGTTGTAAAAAAGGATTACCGTTTGGACGAATAGCTACACCCGTATATAAAAATAAACATCCTTGAGGATTAAGCCGCTGAATGCCTTCTTTTACAATATTGAAGGCGAGTTCATTACCATCGAGTTGATTTCCACCATGCCGATATTGACGCTGATCTGCATCCATTAAATAAGGTGGATTGGCAAAAATAAGATCGAACTGTCCTGCAAGATGAGTAAATAAATTGCTGTAAACCGGAGTGATATTATTTAAACCTGCAAAGCTGGCATTGATTTGACTATACAACAATGCTTTCGGATTAAGATCCGACACGGTTATTTCATTAAAGTCTGGATAATCTTTGGCCAGACTAATAGCAGCAGCCGAACTGCCACAGCACAATTCCACAGCACGTTTAAATGAATGGGGCCGAGCTGCTAAATATTGTTTAAGATGGTATGCAAAGCGGTAAGTATCGGGACCAAAAAATACCGAATCGTGTTGAAGGGTTGGGAAACTTGAATGAATAAATAATTCACGATCAAGCGAAGCGACACGTACATCACTCAGCCATTGATGATCCTGAAAATGGATGAGCCGATTTTCTTTTAGAATTTCAAAAAGTGCCGGATCAAGATTGGTTTCGGCAAATGCCAAATTCCAGCCAAATATATCTCGAAGCGTAATTACGGTGTTCTTTTCTTGTCTTTTTCGGCTCAGAATACGTTGATGGGAAAGCGGGGTAATGGCGGTAAATTGATAGTCTCGTTGTTTTAAGAAATCTAATAAAAAAAGCAAAGCCTGTTGTTGAGTGGTATCGATATTCAAAATTTGGTTCATATGGATGTTCTCTTCTGATTATTTATTAAAAACCAATTCCGAGGTTTTGGAGCTTATTTAAGTTTTTGAAACGAGGTGTGACCAGACGAGTCCTGACTGCTTAAAGGGTTTTTTATCGTGTAATTGCATAGAAAAGATAGGCTTGATTTTCGCCTAAAAAGCAGTTGATTTGGGTAAAAAAGTGCTGCTGATTGGTTAGATTTGTATTTTTGTATAGATCGATAAGACAGGCTATAAACAACAATTAAATTTGAATAAATTATTCATTTTATTATTTTATTTAAATAGTTTGAGATGACTACCTGACAGTAATCATCTCGAACTTGGAGGTATTAAATAGTTTTAACCTTTCAGTTCAGGCAAATCAAACCAGATAACTTGAGTATCTTGCAAAGCTTCAATCTGACTTGCCTCTAAAAAGCCAATGGCGCCGCCAGCTTCTACTGTATGCTCTGCAATCTTGATTGAACCGGAAATGACATGCACATAATTAATATATTGGGTCGCTTCAATGTTTAGGCGTTGACCCTGGTTAATCACTGCAGTTTTAACTTCAGCTTGCTGACGAATATGCATCGGTGCATTTTCGTTAGGGCCAACAATTAAATGCCATTGATTCGGCTGTTCACGTGGGTCACATTTGATTTGTTGATAGTTTGGTTCTGCATTGCGTTCATTTGGAATAATCCAGATCTGCAATAAATGAACCGGCTCATCACCCTGGTTAATTTCACTGTGCTGAACACCTGTGCCGGCGCTCATCAGTTGCCATTCACCGGCAGAAATTCCACCTTCATTACCCATGCTGTCTTTATGAGAAATTGTTCCCTTAAGCACACAGGTCAAGATTTCCATATTGTCATGCGGATGGGTGCCAAAACCGTTATGTGCGGCAATAATGTCGTCATTAATTACACGCAAGGCACTGATCCCCATGAGTTTTGGATTATACCAGCTACCAAAGGAGAAGCTGTGTTTAGACTCAAGCCAGCCCATTTTTACATGACCGCGGTTGTCACTGGGGTGTAAAAAAGCATTCATATTAATGCTCCTATCATTATTTTAAACATGAGCTTATTTTAATGGTTTGAAAATGACATAGAAATCATAAAACGGCAACAAGTCATCCTGTTTTTGAAACGATGATGTTTATATTGTTGAGGCAGCAGTTTATAAAAAAGCCTGCAACAGATGCAGGCTTTTCTTCATACAGTGTGCAGGGATTATTCCAGGAATTTAACTGTGACACCCGATTTGACTTTTTTACCCAAATCATTAGCATCCCAGTTGGTTAAACGGATACAGCCATGCGATGCAGTTTTAGAAATTGCAGATGGATTTGGTGTACCGTGGATACCAAATGATTTTTTACTTAAACCGATCCAAATGTTTCCGACAGGAGCATTTGGACCTGGTGGTAAAGAAAGCGGTTTTGTATTATTGCCTTGAATAAAGTTACTTGGTGAATAGCTGTACCATGGGTTTTGCGCTACACCGGTAATTTTATAAGTACCTGTAGGGGATGGTGTATCTGAGCTACCAATTGTGGCAGGGAATGAGCCAATCATCTGGTTACGACTATTAAATAAATACAGTTGTTTCGCACCTTTATGCGCAACGATCAGATGAATATCTTCTGGAACTTCATTGCGGATATTGGCCACAATAATTTTTTCACCAGCTTTTTTGAAGGTTGCCTTAGGATTTAACTTTTTCAAAAAGTCTTCATCCATATGGAATTTTTCACCCAGCATTTCGGTTACGCGCGTGTAATACAGGCCTTTCATTTTGGCTTGCAGGGCATAATCGTGCGGAATGGTTTGTGCATAAGGACCTTTCAGGTCTGCATCGGTAATCGTATATTCAATAAATGCAGGCTTAGCACCTTGGCGAGCAATCAAAGCATCCCAAGTTTCCTGAGTTAAAATACCTGTCGGTTTAATGCCGTTGATTTGCTGGAAGGATGCAATGGCTTTCAGGGTATTTTTACCACTTGCACCATCAATTGCACCCGGAGAAGCATGGGCATTGTTGAGCATCACATGGGCACGTGCATAAACAGGGAATTGGCCTTTACCAATATTGTCATACCATGTAGCGTTATTTAAACCTTCTAAGGTCCAAGAGGCTTTCGCAGAAGCAGGAGTAGTAGTTGGCGTGCTCAGTGTTTTTGTAGTCGGTGCAGCACCAATCGCAGCATTATTATCTTCAGTATTTTGAAGATCTTGCAGGGTTTGCGAGGCCTTGTTCAGGTCATTTTGTTCTTGTGGGGTAATCTGTGCATTCGCAGTGCTTGCAGCACCAGATGCGGCATCGGTTGCCAGTGGGTCAATTGGATCTTGAACCACCGTATTCGCAATCTTTTGAGGATTTAATGGTTGTTCAGCAGTAGATGCGGCAAACGCTGTACCCGCAAAAATGCAACTTAAACTCATGGCGAGTAATGTGCGAACGTACATGTAATTCAACCTTAAGAATTATTCATTAACTATGTGACAAAACTAGGCAAGTATTGCAGAAAAAATGAGGAGATGCAGTATTTGTTTTGTGTAAAAAAATTTTACATTTAACGTGATCGATTTTTAGCTGCAAGAGAAGTTACTAAATTTTCGACCTTTTTGTTATGATGGTTCGAAGATTAAAAATGAGATGGGAAAGTAAATGACGACGCTAAAAAACGATCGTTTTCTGCGGGCCTTATTGCGTGAGCCGGTAGATACCACACCAGTTTGGATGATGCGTCAAGCAGGACGTTATTTGCCTGAATATCGTGAAACACGTGCCAAAGCAGGTGATTTCCTTTCCCTGTGCAAAAATAATGATTTTGCCTGTGAAGTGACCTTACAGCCTTTGCGTCGTTATGACCTGGACGCTGCCATTCTATTTTCAGATATTTTAACCGTGCCAGATGCTTTGGGGTTGGGTTTGTATTTTGAAGCGGGAGAAGGTCCAAAATTCCATAAGACTATCCGTACCGAGCAAGATGTGGCGAATTTACCCAATTTTAATGCCAAATCCGATCTTGATTATGTGATGAATGCTGTAAGCACCATCCGTTCAGCCTTGGGTGGTCAAGTGCCGTTAATCGGTTTCTCGGGTAGCCCGTGGACATTGGCCACTTATATGGTGGAAGGCGGTTCCAGCAAGGAATTTCGCTATACCAAACAGATGATGTATGCACAGCCTGAAGTGTTACATGCTTTGCTGGACCGCTTGGCGATTGCTGTGATTGATTATTTAAATGCGCAAATTGATGCTGGAGCGCAAGCGATACAGATTTTTGACAGCTGGGGTGGTGCGCTGGCACATCGTGAATATATCGAATTTTCACTGAATTACATGCAAAAAATTGTTGCCGGTTTAAAACGTGAAAAAGACGGACGTAAAGTTCCGGTGATTTTATTCACCAAAGGCGGCGGACAGTGGCTAGAGCCTATGGTGGCAACTGGTGCTGATGCCTTTGGACTGGACTGGACTACATCTTTGAACATGGCACGTCAAACCGTGAATGGCCGTGCTACATTACAGGGCAACCTCGATCCGGCCACTTTATATGGTAATGCTGCATCGATTGAAAAAGCTACCAAAGCCATGCTGGATGATGCTTATGCAGGTGGTGAAAAAACAGGTTATGTGGCCAATTTGGGCCATGGTATTACCCAGTGGGTTGATCCTGCTAATCCTAAAGTGTTTATTGATACGGTGCATGAATACAGCGCTAAATATCTTTAAATCTGTATGAGTTAATTCATTATTAGGATTCAACCTTGATCAGTTTTTTTAAATCATGTTTTGAGTTCTCATTTAAGGCAGCTTCGGCTGCCTTATTTGGGATATTGCTGTTGATTGCTTTTGCACTGACCGCCTCTATGGGGAGTCAGGAGTTTTACGGCTTGTTCCGTTATGACTATCTGCTGTTCTATGCTCTGATTATTCAGGCCTGTTTGCTGTATTTAAAATTAGAATCGTGGGCCGAAGCCAAAGTCATTGCCTTGTTTCATATCATGGCGATGGGCATGGAAATTTTTCTGACCCATCCACAGATTGCATCCTGGCAATATCCACAGCCGGCAGTGTTTAAAATACTGACTGTCCCCTTATTTGCCGGATTTATGTATTCGGCAGTGGGCAGTTTTTTTGCACGCTCACTCAGACTGTATCAGGTGTCCTTTGAGAAACTGCCAAGCTTTCCCAATATGCTGGTTTTGGCTGTTTTTTCCTATATCAACTTCATGAGTAAATTTTTTGTTCCCGATATCCGCCTGTTTCTCTTCGTCTGGAGTGTGATCATTTTCTGGAAAACTAAAATTCGCTTCCAGTTGCAACAGCATCAGCTACAACTCCCGATGTTACCCGTACTGATTGTTTTAGCGTTTCTGATCTGGATTGCAGAAAATATCAGTACTTTTTACAGAATCTGGCTGTACCCCAGTCAGGTCGATGCCTGGCATATGGTCGGCTGGGGCAAGATGGGTTCCTGGTATTTATTGCTGCTTCTGAGTCTGGTGTTGGTGTTAAAAATATTGGGTAATCGCAGCAAAGACGGGGTCTGGACTTTAAAAAACAAATAACTTCAATGTTTTATGTGGTGGGTGATGACTTTGGTGTAAATTGTTTTGCCTTATAAGAAAGTTGCCGCTATCTTACAGAGGTGTAATAAAATTTACACAATGGTGAAGAATTAGAACACTTGAATAATAAATTTTGGAGAATAACCATGTTGAAAAAATTAGCTTTAGCTGCAGTTGTAGCCCTCGGTTCTACAGCAGCATTTGCAGATCGAGATGCAGGTTGTGGTATCGGTTCTCAAGTCTGGGCAGGTCAATCCGGTAAAGTACCTAAAATTCTTGCTGCAACAACCAATGGACTTTTTGCCAACCAGTTATTCGGTATTACCTTTGGTACGCTAGGTTGTAGCGGCACAGGGACAGTGACTGCTCAAGCAGTGACTTTTACCAATGAAAATGCTGAATCTTTGGCACGTGATATGGCCGTTGGAGAAGGGGAAAGCCTAAATGTACTGGCTGAACTTTTAAATATCAGAGCACAAGACAAAGCCCGTTTTTTTGCGGTTTCTAAACAGAACTTCGCTAAAATTTATGCTGCAGAAAATCACGATTCACTTCAGGTACTTGCTTCTTTGCAAGCAGTGATGGCTAAAGATGAAGTCTTGAAAGCCTACGTATAATTGAATATCTCAAAACCCTGTCATTCTGACGGGGTTTTTTCTTATTTTACATTTCTTCTTGAATAAAAGATAAATACCCAATTTGCATGAAATCACTTGCGTTCGTTCTTACTTTAACCTTTTCCACAATGACCTACTCGGCAACAGCTGTTGAAAGCATTGAAGCTCATATCACTCAGCCCTACATAGAACGTGCAGCACAACAAAAATTAGCTCAAGACATCACTTGGCGCAGACTCATGTATGCCGATAAACAAGGACAAAGTGAAGTCAGCTATGCAGGTTATTTCTTATCGCCAAATGGTCAAGTTGATTTAAAACAGGAATTGCAGGCCAATATTCAGGCCTTATTTCAACCTGCAGCGCCGAATCATTCGCTGCGTTGTCGCTTTCCAGCACGCAGCCAGTGGTTAATGCAGCAACTGCATATTTCTGAACAGCAATTACCAGTGGTCACCTGTCCGGAACTGGACGACTGGATTGGTCAAATCAAGCCTTATAAAGCCACACTCATTTATGCAACCGACTTTATGGGTAATCCCAGTTCGATGTTTGGGCATACCTTGCTGCGCCTGGATCCCCAAGATCAGAAACAGCTGAATTTGGTATCCTACGCCGTGAATTATGCAGCCACAGTCACCGAGGGCGAAGGCTGGTCTTTTGCCTGGAATGGCCTAACTGGGCAGTATCCGGGGGAATATTCCTTAATGCCTTATTACCGTAAGGTCAAGGAATATGGGGATCTGGAAAGTCGGGATTTGTGGGAATATGAACTTAGCTTAACTCCTGACGAAACCCGATTTTTAGTGCAGCACATTTGGGAAATGAAACATGTGAGTTTTCCTTATTATTTTGTCAGTGATAACTGTGCCTATCGTTTATTGGGGCTCATTGATCTGGTTCGTCCAGCGCTGAATTTAAAACAGCAATTTAAAGTCGCAGCCATTCCTGTTGAAACCATAAAAGCCATTGAGCGGCAGGGTTTGGTCAAGGAAACAATCTATAGACCGGCTTTAGAAACCCAGCTGTTATCGCAAGCCAGACAGCATGGCAAAAGTCTGGCTAAAGTGGCGCATCAAGTCGCTTTTGCCGAACCTATAGAAATGTCTAGGCAAATGGAGGCGTATCAGGACTTGGATAAAGCCAAGATTTTAGAAATGGCCTATGATGATTTATACCTGCAATTTATCGGGCGTAAAGTTGAGCCAGTTTTTGCCCAGCCACGCTTGCGCCAGCTATTGAGTATGCGCAGTGAAATTGATCTGGACAAACAACGCCCACAACCACAACGCCCTAAAGTAGACCCTACTCAAGCACATGATGCCCGTCATTTTTCGGTCAATATGGGGGAGGTACAGGGTGAGAAGTTCGTCGAGTTGGGACATCGTCAGGCTTATCATGACCTGATTGATCCGCAAGGGGGCTTCAGGACGGGTACACAGTTGCTATTTGGGGATGGTTCAATCCTGTATCGTGATGATGAGTTGAAACTTGAACATTTTGATGTTCTGAGCGTGAATTCTTATAACCCCATGACCCCCTTTAAAACGCCACTCAGCTGGGGTTTTAACTTGGGCTGGAAGCAGGAAGCTTTGGATCAAAAGGGTCAGTTCAGTGAGCAGGAACAGCACGGGATTGCCAATTTACAGGTTCAGATGGGCTATAGCTATGCAAACCCGGCACGTGAACATTTGTGCTATATGCAACTGCAAAACCATATACAGGCCGGCAAGGCTTTAGATCAGGGCTGGCGTGTCGGGATGGGACCGACTATAGGTTGTCAAAATATCTGGTCAGATCACATCAATAGTCTGCTACAGCTAGAATTACCGTATTGGGAAGATTCCAAGCAATGGCAACTTAAACTGAATACCCAGTGGCAATATGTCCTGAATCCGCAAAATGTCATTCGTTTTAATTGGCAATACCAGCAACAAGACCATAAGGACTGGATGAAAACCAGTCTGGGCTATGTACGTTTTTTTTAATACTTTAGGACTTACGCAGTATTATTTATAGATTCTCTGTGGTAGCAGATGATTTTTATCGAGAATAAAGTCATCAATGAAGTTTTTGATCATTGGTCTAAATAATTCC
>NZ_JBIQOC010000118.1:0-8979 GCF_044130295.1 Acinetobacter uliginosus
TCTCGACTAATGTCGCTGGGATATGGTTTTCTCATTGAATAATTTTAACAAATTCTTTTTTTAAGTGCTAAAAAAGAATGAAATTAATACTGGATAGGCTCTAAGTTCATGTAAGTATTAGATATCACGCAGTTGTGCAGGTGTTTGTTCGGTATAGCGTTTAAAAAACTCAATAAAGCTGGAACTGTGTTGATAACCCAGCTCATAGGCCAATTTTTTCACTGTCTTGCCTTGGCGAATTTGAGCAATCGCATATAAAATTTTGGCCCGATTGCGCCATTCGGATAAGCTCAATTGTAATTCTTGCTGGCTCAAGCGCAGTAAATGTCGTTCGCTCATAGGCGAGCCGCTGAGAAGTTGCTGCAAGCTCTTGTGAAATAGCTGTGGATTGGCCAATTGCTGTAATAGCGGCTTAAGCAAAACATGGTTGGTTTGCGGTAAATAGTGATCATATGCCGCTGCAGTTTTTAGTTGATCCATCAGTACCAGTAATAAATGCTGATAATGTAGTGTGGTTCTACCCTGTTGTTTTTGCTCTAAGATTTCATGTACCAAATGCCGAAGAAAGGGGCGAATACTTAAGGTTTTGGTACAAGCTGCAAAATGCTGACATAAGCAAGGATGTACTCGAATACAGATATAGTGGGTGATTTGTTCATCTAGTGCGATAGAGGTATGTGCTGTGTGTGGAGGGAGCCAGAGACCATAATTCGGTGGCGACAGATAAATTTGTCCTTCAATTTCATATTCCAAAATACCATTCAGACTAAAATTGAAATCACCCCATAATGAACTGTGTGGCGCAATAATTTCATCTTTCTGATAAAAGAATTCATCCACTTCTATATAGTTTTGAATCTGCTGGAGCATGTGAATATCCTTGATTTTTATGTATGCGTATATTCATGCCTGAAAGATCTTGGGTGTCATTTCAATCGTCACAACCCAATGCTTCAGTGTCCTGAGCGCAGTATTAATGTCTGAAATTCGATATTCTAATTATTTCAGACTTCAGTAAAAATAAAAACTGAACATTCAAGCAGGGTACAGGGCATGACACAGCAACACAAAACAGTCTGGTGGGCATTTGTTTTGCCATTACTTGCAGTTTTAATCTGGTCGATGAACATTACTGTAACCCGTTATGTGGCGGACTATATTTCTCCGGTTAGCATCAGTTTCTATCGCTGGCTGGTAGCTTTTATCGTCTTAACCCCGTTTATGCTGGGCAAGGTCTGGCGTGAACATCAGCTGGTTTTGACACACTGGAAGCAGCTCGCCGTTCTTGGTGCTTTTGGTATGGTGCTGTATCAAGGGTTGGGCTATAGCGCAGCGCATTATACCACTGCGACTAACATGGGCATTATCAATGCCTTTATTCCGGTATTTACCATTTTTGTGTCCATGCTCATGCTGAAGGATATGCCTAACCGTTTTGCCGTTGTAGGCAGCATGCTGTCTTTTGCCGGTTTGCTTTATGTCATGGCTCAGGGAAATTTTACCCATCTGCTGCAATCTGGTGGACATCCGGGCGATATCATGATGGTACTGGCGGTATTTTTTTATGCGTTTTATGGCGTTTTCCTGAAAAAATGGCAACTGCAGATTCCCTTGCTGATCAGTCTTTATGTTCAGATTATTTTTGCCTTGCTTTACCATTTTCCCTTCGTTTTATATTTGGGGCTGGATGCAATTGATCAAAACAATGTAAGCAGTGTGCTGTATGCCGGTATTTTTCCCTCTTTGATTGCACCCTTGGTCTGGATGCTGGCGGTACAGATGATCGGACCGAATCGAACCAGTATTTTTATGAATTTAATGCCAGTCTGTACGGCCATTATTGCCAATCTGTGGTTAGGTGAAGCATGGACCATGTATCACAGCATCGGTGGTCTGATCATTTTATTGGGTATTTTATTGGCTCAAAAGAAAGATCGGGTGGTAACAACAGCAAAATTAAATGCATAAATGTAAAAACAACAGATTAAAAAACAGACAAATAAACTGGTTTTATCATTAATTTTTATGGAAATAAAGTCTGAGTCGTGGTTTTAAAAAAGTATTTAAAATGGATATTTAGCTAAAAGATAATTAAAAAATAGTGAGATAATTTAAATTATTAATAAAAAGTGATAAATATTTGATAGTTTTTAGCTGTCTTTTAAGATAAATAATATATTTGTATAAAGAAATTAATTATTACATAATATTTATATCGTCAATGTTTAAGTTATTCTTAACAATCTTTAAACTTTCGCAACCAGATTTACATACCCTCTGGATGTGATTTATGCACATCCTTTTTATGCTCAACCATCCCTATATGGTTGAGCTTTTTTTTGCCTGAAAATAATATTCAGCCCGTATTATATCAAAATGATCCGCATTAAGCGCGGATCACTTCACCTGTTTCAGCATCCACAATACGGCTAGGTTCTTTGCTTAAACCTAAATCGCCATTTAAATAATCTACCTGGCTGGAAAAATATTGGCTGGCTTCCTGAAGGGAGCGGGCAGGGTTTTCTCCTGCAGGATTGGCACTGGTCGAGACAATAAAACCGTTAAAGGCATTGCACAGTGCAACACATAAGGGGTGGGTAGTGACCCGCACCGCTACTTTGGCATGGTTGCCTTTAATCCATGCCGGAATATGGTTGCCTGCGGGTAACAGCCAGGTGGTTGCGCGTTCGGTCGGAGAGCGATGACTCCATGAATCAATGACCTGTTGGCGCATTTCTGCAGTCAGCGGTTTTAACAGATGTTCTACCTGTGCAATTTGTGCTGCCAGGAGAATTACCCCTTTTTCAATGGGACGTTGCTTTAAACGTAGAATTTCCAGGAACGCTTGTTCGTTAAAAGGATCACAGCCTAAGCCCCAAACTGCCTCTGTGGGATATGCTAAAACATGTCCCTGTTTTAAACATTGAGCAGCTTCGGCAACAGAGGTGCTAATCATCAGACCTTTCTCTTCAAATTGATTAAAGCGCTATTGTGAACCTTATTTGCCTGGACGACAACGTAGATACATGCCAGCTTGTTGGGTGCACAAGCCAAGTAATTCCAGTTCCATCAATTGACTGGTCAGGGTGGCAATGTCTAACTGCAGTTGAATGACCAGTTCATCCAGATGTTGTCCGATCCAGTCTAGCTGATTGTACAAAACGCTTAAATGCGCTGGCAGTTCGGGTTGGGTATCCAAAGGGGCAAGTTTGCTGGCCTGTTCGCTGTGCTGTTGCGTATGCCATTGTGTCGGCAGGGCCAGATCTTCAATCACCTGTTCAGGATGATCCACTAAAATGGCACCTTCACGAATCAGTTGATGGCAGCCTTGATGATGCTCGCTATAAATATGTCCTGGAATGGCAAAGATCAATTTGCCTTGTTCCGCTGCCCATTTCGCCGTGATTAAAGAACCACTTTTCAGTGCAGCTTCTGCCACAATCACGCCGAGGCTTAAGGCACTGACAATGCGGTTGCGCCGCGGAAAATGCTGCTGTAAAGGAGGGGTTCCGGGTAAGAACTCGGTGATTACCGTACCGGCCTGAGCAAGAATCTGCTGTCGCAACGGCTGATTTTGACTGGGATAGGTCAGGTCTAGGCCTGTACCCATCACGGCAATGGTGCGATTGTGCTGCAAAGCACCCTGATGGGCGGCTTCATCAATGCCTTGTGCCAAGCCACTGCTGATATAAAAGCCTTTTTCACTGAGATAATAAGCAAAGTCATAGGCCACCTGGCGTCCGTGATTGCTGGGTTTACGGCTACCGACAATGGCAATTTGTGCTTGTAACAGGGTTTGGACATTGCCCTGGCCAAACAGGATCGGCGGCTTATCGGCATAGGGCAGTAGTTGCTGCGGGTAGTGTGCATCATCCTGCAACAGTACAAAATCACTCTGTTTTTGAATCAGATCAATACAATGCTGAAATTGCCGCTGTGATTCAGGAAGATGAAAATCTCGCAGCCGCTGAATATGATTTTTGTGAATGCCAAGTTTTTGCCATGTTTCAATTTGGTCAGGCTGTGTTGCTTCGGCCAGATGGGTATAGTATTCCTGGATTTTATAAAAGCTGGGCAGAGAGTGCTGTACCAGAAACCATAAACGAATGTAATCCAGCTGCAAGGCGCTTAAGGAATTGAGCATAACGAGACCTTTAAAGATATCTTCTTTTTATTGTTTAAATTATTGTTTAAAAAATAAGGCTGAATCTCAGCCTTATTTTATTTTGATTGAAGAATTATTCATCCATTAGTGGTGGCTGGATGCCAGCACCGACTTTAATTGGCAATTCGCTATCCAGTACATAGGCATAACTCAGGTTATCAAAGCTCTTGAATACCATGATGTTACCAATGTGCTGTCCAGGGAGTTGAATACGCTCTTTGGTTTTCGGGTCAGTCACGACTTCGCCTTTCTGGCTCACCGTCAATACCTGTCCAGCTTGAACGCCTTGCAAACTACCACGGTCAATCGTCACTACACTGTGTTTCGCAGCAGTGCCAATTGATCCCATCACGCGAACCACTTGGCCACCGGCAACCACATCTTCAGCATTGGTTGGGTAGAATAAGGTTGGAAGCATTGGATCGTATTCAGGCAATACGCGGTCGCCACGACGAACTTCAGCATTATAGGTATCTGTCAGTTCAAGCGTAGTAATGTCATTTTCACCACGGATGGCAATGCCAGATGCCACCTGAATCAATTCAAGACCGGCATTGTATTTTTTGCCTTTTGCATCGGTAAACATATACGGTTCACCTTCACGGTAAACGGCATAGCGTTGGCCCACTTCCAGACCATTACCGCGCGCATATACTGTTTGACCTTGAGCCGCCAGAACACGTTGGTCCGCCGTGCCTAAAATGTATGGCGTACCTGTGATGGATTCAGGTGCAACAATGGTGCTGCGTTCTAACCACTGCTTGATGTGTTCCAGCGGAATGACTGGAATGGCATTGTTTAATGATTCTACCCGAACCTGAGGTTGTAACTTGGTGCCACCGGTATAACGACGGATAATCCCTTCACAGCCATCACCTTCATCTTTACCAATAATTGGTTTGCCGTTATAGGTACACATGAGCAGGCGGTCGCCCGGGAAAATCCAGTGTGGGTTTTTCACATGTTTATTGCTGGCCCAGATTTCAGGCCAACGTACTGGATTCTTCAAAAATCTTTTGGAAATATCCCATAAAGTATCGCCTTTTTTCACCACATAAACTTGTGGTGCTCCGGCTTTTAATGCAGGTGGATTGATATTACGGGCAGGTGCTGCTTCAGCAATGCTGACCATGCCGGCCCCAACACTTACACATACGGCAAGTGCCAACAATTGTTTTTTAAACCCCAAGGCACTAAAAGTTGGCATGCCCTTCAAAACCTTTTTCATTATCATAATTCCTAAAATTATGTATGTAGTTGCGTTATAATAACGATATTACACACATTTTTTTGATGAAGCATTCCTTCATTTTGTTTTTTGATCAATGGCATAAGTGAGGACACCGTATGGCCTTATTACCTATTTTAAGTTTCCCGGATCCCCGTCTGCGTACCATTGCTAAACCAGTCGAAGAAGTTACTGATGAAATTCGTCAGCTCGTAGCCGATATGCTTGAAACCATGTATGAAGCCCCAGGTATCGGTTTGGCTGCTACACAGGTGGATCGTCATATTCAGCTGATTGTCATGGATTTATCTGAAAATAAAGATCAACCCATGGTCTTTATTAACCCCAAAGTTACGCCATTAACTGAAGAAACTCAGCCTTATGAAGAAGGCTGTCTGTCAGTGCCCCAAATATACGATAAAGTTGAGCGTCCGTCACGTGTAAAAATCGAGGCAATTAACCTTGAGGGGCAATCATTTGAGCTGGAAGCAGACGAACTTCTCGCTGTTTGTATTCAACATGAAATGGATCACTTAAATGGTAAATTATTTGTCGATTATTTATCGCCTTTAAAACGTCAACGTGCACGTGAAAAAGTGGAAAAAGTAGTGCGTCAGCGCCAAAAAGAAAAAGTCGCGGTGAAACGCTAATCCATACAACTTCCGGATTAAATAGTTTAAAAAAAGCCCAATTTAAATTGGGCTTTGTTATACTGGCCGCCGACAAATTTTAGGATTTGCCTGTGCTTTTTCGTAGTAGTCTACTGCTATCTTGTATAGCCGTATTTTTACAGATTGCTGTGTTTTTACAGCCTTTGTTGCCGAAGCAATATCAGATTGCTCCGGTCTGTGAAACCATTACGCGTGCATTATTGCAAAAACCTGCTTCACCGTACATTTCCGCATCCACACATGCATATCATCAGTTGCATCAAGATCATCAACAGCAGCCTGTAGAACATGGCCATCATGATGCTGATCATCAATGTCAGTATTGTACTGTCTACGGTAATCTGGTTTTGCCTCCTGAACTGGAGGTCAAAGAAGTTTTAGACCGTATTCAAGTACGCTTATTAGCATTCCAGAAGACTTTTAGTCATGTCTGGTTTGTTTTACAGCGACTCTTTCTTCTGCCCCAAGGGCGAGCCCCACCAATATTCGCTTAAACCATGTTTTATACGCCGGGTCTTCACTGACTTAGGCACAGTTATATTTATGATTTAAGTGAGATTGAAAAATGGCTCAGCCTAAATTCTACTTACAGCCTCTTGCGGCTGCGATTTGTGTTGCCGGTTATTCAGCGGCTGTATTTGCCGAGCAACAAACGACTACTGTTCAAACCTTAGCGCCGATTGTGGTAACTGCTCATCAGGGCAATGATGCCAATGGTTTGATTGTGCATGCCGATCCCAAACAGCCGATCCAGCCGATTCCGGCGACAGATGGTGCAGATTATCTGCAAAGTATTGTCGGTTTTAGTTCAGTCAATAGCGGTGCCGGAACCAATGGGGATGTCACCTTCCGTGGTATGTTTGGTTCACGGATTAAAATTTTGACCGATGGTACGGAAAACCTCGGGGCATGCCCAAGTCGTATGGATTCACCGACGTCGTATATTTCCCCGGAAAGCTATGACCGGATCTCGGTGATTAAAGGACCGCAGACGGTGCAATATGCCAATACCGGTTCGGCTGCGACGGTTATTTTTGAGCGTGGTCCGGAAACAGAATTAACGGCTGAAAAAAATTATCGTGGTCAGGCCAGTGTGCTTCTCGGTTCTTATGGTCGTCTGGATCAGAATGTGGAAACGGCAATCGGCGATGAAAAAAAATATATTCGCCTGAATACCAATCGTTCTGTGTCGGATAGTTATAAAGATGGTGATGGCACCACTGTTCCATCGGATTGGGAACGCTGGAATGCCGATGTCGCATTGGGTTGGACACCGGACGAAAATACATGGATCGAACTGAGCGGGGGAAAAGCCGACGGTGAAGTGGTGTATGCAGGCCGTGATATGGATGGCTCTAAATTTGCCCGGGAAAGTCTAGGCTTGCGATTTGAGAAAAAGAATATCAATGATGTGATTAAAAAAGTTGAAGGGCAAATCAATTACAACTTTAACGATCATGTCATGGATAACTATAGCTTACGAGACGTTCCTGCGGCTGATAAATCCATGAATGTTACGCGCCGTACGCTGAATACCCGTCTTGCAATGACCAGTGAATGGGACAAGTTTCAACTCGTATCAGGTGTGGATTCACAGCAAAACCATCATGCCGGTGGGATGAGCTCTGCCATGATGAATATGCCCGTGAAGACAGATATGAAGTTTAATTCCTATGGGGCATTTGGTGAATTAAGCTATCAGATGACTGAACAACATAAGTTGGTCGGTGGTGCACGCGTTGATGATGTTAGTGTGGAAAAACTTGCAAAAGGGGTGAAGCGGACTGAGACCATACCAAGTGCTTTTTTGCGCTTAGAAAGCCAGCATCCAGATCATAATGCCAAAAGCTATCTTGGTCTTGGCTATGTTGAACGCATGCCGGATTATTGGGAACTTTTTAGAACTGATTATGAAGGTACGATGCATACCTTCAAACGCTTAGATACTGAAAAAACCTTACAATTGGACTTAGGTTATCAGCATCAGCATGGTGCATTAAATACCTGGGCTTCAGCTTATGCCGGGCTAATCAATGATTTTATCTTGATGACTTATGATCCAACCAAGATGACCAGTATGATGGCCAATGCAGCAGATTCACGTAATGTGGATGCAACCATTGCTGGTGCAGAAGCGGGTATTGGTTATCAGTTTACCGATGCAATTCAGGCGGATGTGAGTGCGATGTATGCGTGGGGTGAAAATACCACAGACAATACACCGTTACCACAGATAGCACCTTTAGAGGCACGTATCAACTTACGTTATATTCAAGACAACTATACTCTGGGTGCATTATGGAGAATAGTGGATGATCAAAGCCGTGTCAGCCAGAATCAAGGCAATATTGTTGGTAAGGACTTTAAGGAAAGCGCAGGTTTTGCCACTTTATCCCTAAATGGAACTTATCATTTACGAGATGGTGTTGATTTGTCAGTCGGTATTGATAACGTGCTTGATAAAACCTATACCGAGCATCTAAATAAAGCGGGCAGTGCTGGCTTTGGTTTTGATAGTGATGAACAGTTTAACAATATTGGACGTAACTATTGGGCACGGGTGAGTATGAAGTTCTAATTTGTCTTTAAATTAGGCAAAAAGCAGGAGTATTCTCCTGCTTTTTTGGTTTTTTATTTTATAAAATTTATATTTTTCATAATCTTATGTTGAAGTGATATTTCTAAATAAAATAATGAATATTTTTATTTAAATAATTTAATTATATAAAACATATACTTATTTATTTGATGGTTTATAAAATAGACACCCGATTCAACTGCTTTAAAAAAGGAGTTGCATTGGGTTTGGAATGGTGTAGAATGCACATCCATCGGCGGTGATGAAGATTAAAACTTCTGATAAAACAGTAACTTAGTTAAAATTGATTGAGTTAGGTTTTAGAAAGAAAGTTTAA
>NZ_JBIQOC010000119.1:0-8417 GCF_044130295.1 Acinetobacter uliginosus
GATTGGTTTTGGAAAAAAAGAAGAATTTAAGAAAGTGCTAGCAATTTTAAGAAAGAAAAAGCCTGATAGGACAAGGATCCTATGAAATTTGTCGTGTACAGAGCTTTTTTTTAATTATTTTCAAATTTTTTCGTTAGGATACCTGTTGGAACGCTGCCGCAAATAAGTAGCGCTGGACAATTAGGGCAGTTAAAGGCTGAATCTGCTGTTTTAAAATCACCACTACGCATGCGTGTGAAGATTTCTCGTATTTTGTCTTCAAAATTACTCAGTATCTTTGGTTTAATGTCGAGAGAATTAGCCTTTTTGTCGGCTAAATAAACTAATTCTACAAATGCATCAGGAAAAGCACTTTTTGCAGCAAGGGTAAATGCAGCATATTTTATATTTTGGGGGTCTGAATTAGGGGCATGACCAGTAAATATACAGCGTAAAGTACGCACATTATCTCGTAACAGCATTTCATCTATATGAATCGAAATTTTTGCATCTGCAACATTCAAAATTAACTTATCTAAAATTTCAATTGTTGCTCCATTTCTGGACTCAATAAAAAATTTGAGCATCATTTCAGCAATACTACGATAATCATTTACGTATCCATGTTCATGTAAACCATACTTTTCAAAAGTAGCCTCCAACATAGATTTCAAATTTATTGCAGGATTTTTTTCTATACCAATTAATGCTTTAAATACATCGCGTACTGCTTCATGCATTTGCATGAATGCGGTTTCCTCTCTACGACCACCAATACTTAAAAGGTGAGTATACAGAAACCTTCTAGGGCACCTATCGTATAAATCCAAAGCATTAGCACTGAAATTAATATCTCCCTGAAACTCTACTTCTATTGGGATACTTTCTGGTGCTATAGGTAATTGTAATAATGGGATAATTCCTATAGATGAAACTGGACCAATGCGGTCCAAAAAACCAGAAAGAGGGCGTTGGCTTTTTTTCTGACCTTTGGTTCTGGCACCATAAAAGAATAGTCTTTCTTGTGCGCGTGACATTGCTACATAAAAAAGACACTCCTGCTCATTATCGTGAGCTTCTCTAGCGACATCATTAGATGAGCCTGTACCACCAGCAACCATACCGTCGGGTGGTGGGCATTTTGTTAGTCTACAAGAGCCAGGTAGCGTATCTTTATTAACCCCACTTAAATGAACAATAGGAAACTCAAGACCTTTTGAACCATGGATGGTCATCAATTTGACCGCATCAATACTTTGAGCTGCTGTAGGGAGTTGACTGAGATCACGATCATCTTTAAGTTTAATTAAACGACGTATTCGCGTCATCATTTTCACTATGGAAAATGCATTACCTTTAAATTTTTGACGAGCAAAATTCATAAACTGCCAAATAGCAATTCCTTGAGCTTTCCCTCCAACAGACTCCGATGTTGCAATTTCTGCTATTATCCGCGTACGGTCTAAAAGCACTGCTGCTAAAACATCCCAAGGGTGTGAATGATTACTAAACCCCTGTAAAACATTGTTTAATTTATTAAACGAAGATAAGCCCTCTCGAGATAAAGCTAACAACGAAATGTCGCAGCCCCTAATTTCGCTGTCATTTGTGTGCAGATGTTCTAGAATTTTAATTACATCTTCCATTGGCATTTTAAATTCTGGACTACATGCAATACGAATTAATCCTGAAGCACGTTTATCAGTCAAAAGGGAAACTAATGCTATAAGATCTTTAATTTCTGGTCGCTCAAATAAACTACCCAAAAATAATACAGGAATTCCTAACCGTTCTAGATCCTGCCCTAGCTCTGAGAGTTTATCATTTCCTCTACACAAAACTGCTTGATCTCGATACTTAAAACCCAAATCACGCATTTTTTTGATTGATTCAGCTAAAGTGCAACTTATCATGTCACCACTTTCTGCTGTTTGTATTTCTGGAAGATAGCCTGATGCAGGACGATTTGCTGTAAGAGCACTGTTTCTACCGCCTGTTTTCATATCTGATGCAAAGCATGAGAATGCATTCACAATCTCTGAAGTAGAGCGATAATTAATTTGTAGTGACTGGGCTACACTCCCAGGAAAATCATCCACGCAAAAGCGAGATATATTAAATGATGATGCTCCACGAAACCGATAAATTGACTGTTTTGCATCTCCAACAACCCAAAGATTCTCACCATCTGGCTTAAGAGCTTTTAATAACCTAATACTGCTTCTATTAACATCTTGATATTCATCTACCAATACATGTAAATAATCATGCTGTAGTTGTTGACGCAGTTCTTCATTAGCCTCCAATAATTGGACTGGAAGCATAACTAAATCACCAAAATCTAAACAATTAGCCTGTTTTTTTATCTTTTCATAAACTTCGTAAACTGTTGCAACTTCTAAAGCACGTTCAGCCGTTTCCAGCTCTTCCGCACTGATGGCCTTTGCTAGCATATCCTCAGCAAGAACTCGATATTGTAGTGCATCTATAACCTCATCTTTTGCTCGAGAAATAGCATTAAGAATATCAACGATATTTTGAGAAGGATCATATAAATTACGATAGTGGGTTAAATTAAGACGTAAAAACTCATCTTCAAGAAGCTCTACAGCTTCAGTACGATCCATTAAGCGGGGTTCCGCAGGCAAATCACATAAATCATGAAATCGACGGAGCAGATCAAGGCCAAATCCATGAAAAGTCCCGATCCAAAGAGCTGCTGCCTCATGAGGTTGCTTACGTGCGATACGTTCTGATATTTCTGCAGCTGCTTTATTTGAGAAGGTTAATAACAGTATTCGTCGAGGATCAACCTCATCATTTAACAAACTTTCAACTCTAGCTATAAGAGTCCGCGTTTTACCAGTACCTGGGCCTGCTTTAAGTAAAAAAGCAGGACCTCTATGATTTACTGCATCCATCTGCTTGTGATTAAGAGGCTTTTCTGAATCCATTTTTGGTGGATTATGTTCGACCAGAGGTAACAGCATTGCATCTAGCAGTTGCTGTGCAACCACCTCAAAAGGTGCTCCAAGCTTACTGGCGATATCGCTACAAGTCATATGACATTCAAGATGCAGTTTTCTGACAACTGAACGTGGAATTAAGAACTCTCGTGCAAAAAGATCCATCTGAACTTCACGTCTTTGTCGATGGTTATAATCCACAACACGACTTATTCCAGAAAGTTCCG
Source organism: Acinetobacter uliginosus (assembly GCF_044130295.1). Taxonomy (NCBI): domain Bacteria; kingdom Pseudomonadati; phylum Pseudomonadota; class Gammaproteobacteria; order Moraxellales; family Moraxellaceae; genus Acinetobacter; species Acinetobacter uliginosus. Next base: position 3,173 of record NZ_JBIQOC010000119.1, read on the forward strand.
CTTCAGTTGTCCGAGCAGGTTCAATATTAATAACATACTCATCTTGCGTATCATCACCTAGCTCAACATGACCAATTTCATGCGCTACAAGAAATGCTTGTTCAAAAAGTGAACCTGAATTTTCATGGGTAATTAATCTATAGACACTATCAAAGAACGCACGCCCACCATTTAATTCATCAGAGCCCTGTAAACATCTTTCTACAGTAATCTCTCGAAACATAGCTTCACCAACAGCAAAAGCATATGAGTTCCAAGGATCTAGTCCCCTTTTTACAGCTTCATGATGTAATTTATCAGCGCGCTGGCGAGCAATCTCGATAGCATCCATATTATTCGCCTTTATTCATGATCTTTTGAATTCGCTCTTCAGGAATAAGTGCATCATGAAGGACCTTTTCGAAAGAAACCTTGCTTGGTGCAGTTGGCTTCACATTAGACTTATAACTTCGTTGAGATTGCATTTGTGGTGGTAATGTGAGAAAAGCCTGCAACTGAGCCGTCGTCACTTGCAGAACTATCGCAAGCCTATTAAGAAAATGTAATGGAACAGAAGCTAGCTCAACTCTTCTTCCACCAAAAGCTATTAAAACTTGCTTTGGAAGATCTAATAATTTTGCTGCATTTGAAAAACGCTGTGGGGGTATATCTACTATTTCCGATTGTTGGGCAAGCCCAATACGAAAGCGGTCTAAGGCTGATTCAATACTTTTTTGATCATCTAGAGTAAGTGGTACACTGTCATCAACCTCACGAGACAACTCAAGTGACAGATCGACTAATTCATTAGCATATTCAGGGAATTCTATTAAATACTTTCGTAAGGTATTTTTACTAGAATCAAATTCTACTGAGAAGTCCCTCAATACATCCTCTCGAGAAATATGTTGATTTTTCATTATAATTTCTCCTTATCTTCCAGTCTCTTACGTAAAGTTGCAAACGCAGAATCGCGATGATTACGAATGGTTTTATCGGACTTATTTAACGCTTTACTAATCGTCATTTCATTTGGGTCTTTCGAAGTAATTGGTATATCGTGACACCACATTAAGACAATTTGTTGCTGAAGTGGTGATAAACCATTAATCGATTCATGTAGGTTGCGTCGGTAATATTCTTTATCAAGCTCATTTACGTCGAAAGGATCATAGGCCTCTATTGCATTTTCAACCTCTGGTAGGATGTCATCATCTTCACCATATAATCCTTGAGTAAGATTATATTTATTTTGAATTTTATTTTTTGCATCACTTCGATCATTAGCTAAAGCAGCATTAAAGTTAACTTCAAAATAATCAAGACGATCATCATAATTAGCCTGATCTGCTAATAATAGGTCAATAAAATCATCAAGAACTTTATCGCGAATTTCCATATTAATTAACGAAGGACTTGTTCCACCTAGGCTATGAGATTTAGGAAGATGACGATGCATTCTTTCTAAAAGGGTTGTTAGTAACTTCTCTCGAAGCCAAGAATTATTAGTATTCCTAATAAAATAGAGCAATGTTTCACTTGATATGAAACCAGCTATTGAGTTTGGCCAAATAACACTTCTGGCTACAATCTCCTCATCATTGATCTTTTCTAGTTCATTAATCTCACATTCAACTATACTACGTCGAGTGTATAGAACACCCTCCCTACTAGCCTTTCTTAGTGGTCTAGCCATAAAGCACCTTAACAACCTTATACTCGATCATTTTTCAATATTAATTATTGGTAATTAATCCTAAAAATCAGAAATATGATATATAATAACAATACGTTAATTATATTATTAATAGTCAAGCATTTCCTAAAGTTCACGATAGCTAATGCCATATTTACAACACCAGCGCACAGCCCAAAGAATGATCTCACCCTGAAAATGTCTACAATGGAAAGGATTCATATACTGAACTTTTAGCTAAAAGGGTATTTTGCTTATCATCAATAGCTATTTGCAACAGTGCCCATTGACTTACAAATGCGAGGTTGTTCAATCCAAGCATAATAAACTAATCCAATGATATTGAGATTACAAAAAAGGCTGAATAAATTTTCCGTAAACTCTATAATTAACTATAAATCATAAACTATGAAAAAATCATTTTAAACCATATGGATATCCGACCAAGTTTACTCAGCTACATCTTTGCAGACTCTACCAAATGGCGAATCAATTATACTTTTCCTGAGCTGATACTTGAACTGGATACCAAAATCATAAAGCTTAATCCTGAACAAGTGCTAGAAACACATATTCAGAAAGGTTGGATATGGTCATCATTAACACTGGAAACGCTCGATCAAAATTTTCAGTTTAAAGGTATATTCAACGCGCAGGCTGAAGAGTTTAAAATCAAACTTAATGATGATGCAGAATTCCTAAGAAATAAAAGAAATGCTGAAAAAATTAAGGAAACTTTAAAACCTTTCTTACTAGAATACCAAAATTTTATCCAACAAAATATTTACCTATCCTATCGTCTATGCAACCTGTTTAGATCAGACTTATCACAAAGATCAAAAGCATCAGTAGAACAATTTAATAGCCTCATTCAAAGGGATAGCACTTTGGCATTTGAGCCTGTACTACAAAACCAGTTTGAACAACTACGGCAGTTTATTGAATTTTCTATTCAGGCAAACTACGCTATTGATGCCAAAAATAAGTGCTTCGTTGAAAGTGAGTTAAAAACTTTTAAGAAGTTTTTCGATCAGGTAGAAAGTACGCCACTAACTGATGAACAACGGGTTTCCTCCATCATCTTTGAAGACCGCAACCTATTGGTCGCTGCAGCGGGTTCGGGGAAAACATCAACGATTGTTGGAAAGGTGGGATATGCCCTATTAACTGGACTCTATAAACCAGAAGAGATTTTGGTTCTTGCATTCAATAAAAATGCAGGTGAAGAACTGAGTGAACGTATTAGCTTTAGGCTAAAGGATATTCTCTCCAATTTTGATACTAGTGTTGAAGCACTTAATTTCCATAAATTTGGTGTTAAGGTCATTGGAAAAGCAACAGGTAAAAGCCCATCTGTATCCAACGATGCAGGAAAGCCTCAAGCCCTCCTAAACCGAATTATTCAACAATTAATCGAAACAGACTCAGACTTTCAGGAAAAGTATCTTTTATTTAAAACTGCTTATTTAAGAGCTCCGTTGTCACCTTTTGCTTTTAAGACTAGAAATGATTGGGAGAAGGCGCAGAAACGATCATTTGATAGATTCAAGGATGGCTTCGAAACCTATCAAGGAGAGATTGTTAAATCACATGGTGAAAAAGCAATAGCCAACTGGTTATATAGCCAAGGAATTCCTTATCAGTACGAAAAAAACTACGAGCATGAAACAGCTGATGAAGCCCACCGCCAATATAAGCCTGATTTTTACCTGCCTGAAATAAACCTATATCTGGAACACTACGCTGTAGACCAGCATGGCAAACCGCCTGCACATTTTGGACAAAAGTATCTGGATGACATGAAATGGAAATCAGGAATCCATCAACAATATAAAACCGATTTAATCTCTACCACCTTTCATGAGTTTATTACAGGTTCCATTTTCAGGAAGTTGGAACAGGAACTTAAATCAAGAGGGCAAGTATTTAAGCCACGTAGCCTTACTGAGATCAACGCTAAAGCACAGTCCATCTATGAACATGATGCCAATGAACTTTATGTCAGTTTTTTAAGTCACTACAAATCTAATCAGGCGAACATTGCTAGTCTATTAGCCAAACCATCACTTAGCCAACGAGAGAGTCTTTTTTTACAGCTATTTTCTAAGGTATACCAACGCTACGATCAGTTATTAAAAACCAGTAAAGAACATGACTTTGATGACCTACTCATTGAATCTGCTCAGTTAATCAATGAGAACAAATATAAAAGCCCTTTCAAGCTTATTATAGTGGATGAATTTCAGGATACATCACAAGCAAGGGCTAGACTCATTCTGTCCTTATTGAATCAGGCACCAGAAGCAAAACTATTTTGTGTTGGGGATGATTGGCAAGCTATATACCGCTTTGCAGGTTCAGACATCAGCATTTTTACACAGTTTGAAAGGGTCTTTGGTTATACCAAACAAACAAAGCTCACCCAGACCTTCCGCTCCAATCAGGGTATTGCCAATGTTGCCAGTGGCTTTATCCAAAAAAATAAATCTCAACTTCAAAAAGTCGTCAATGCCATTGATAAGACCACTAGTAAAGTTGTTGAAATAAACTTTTTAACAAAGGCTCAGGAAATTAACGAATACCTGACGAGAACAATTATGGAAATCAATAATGCCAGTGCAAGTTCCGGCAAGAAAAAATCCATTTATATTTTGGGCCGCTATAAACACCACAAACCTAATTTAGACAGTATTTTACCATTTCTCAGAAATTGTACTTTTGAGTTTAAAACCATTCACTCTTCAAAAGGCTTACAGGCAGACTATGTCATTCTTCTAGGATTGAATAGTGGTGGTAGCGCATTCCCTGCTGAAAAAGAAGATGATCCTCTTCTAAACTTAGTCCTACCACAACCTGAGATACATAACTTTGCTGAAGAACGCCGTCTGTTCTATGTTGCACTAACGCGTGCAAAAGAAAAGGTTTATTTAATCGGTGAACGAGGTTCTATTTTCCTTGAAGAAATTACCAAAGATCAGAGTTTTAAAGAATTTATCCATATACCTCAAGACGAGTATAAACAGCTCAATAGTAATATCCCACCAGAATGGTTGTGTCCAAAATGTGGGCAAGGCAGACTCAGGAAAATAACTAACGGACCTTATGGGGCATTTTTAGGTTGCAGTCGTTATCCCAATTGTAAATATACTAAAAATTTAAAACGTCGTTGAATTTTGATGAATTTGTTGAACAATCATTAAATAATCGTTTTCTAATGTTGGCAGATCAAATTCATCTACATAATTCTTAAAGTCTATTGCAGGGGTATACGCATCTAATTCGTAGAAAGATTTATTATGCCAATAACCATGTTCATCAATGATTATCGACTTTTCAACCTCATTAAATTGCCCTGCTGTTATATCCACGATAACACCATTCACTTTAAGCCATAAATGTAGTTGGTATATATCTGAGGTAGACTGGCCTTTTATAATTAAAACATCTGCAATATTGTAACCTTTTTTCGTAAGCGTCCGCTGAATCCCATGCCTATTTTTTAATTTTGGTCGGATTTCCAGCGGTGTGGCAGTAATTCTTCAATCTGGGTCACTTTATGCGTCGGCAGCC